>NZ_JAKJSP010000013.1:0-245659 GCF_050337085.1 Photobacterium sagamiensis
AAGTATCTCAATAATGGTATTGAGTCCGATCACGCCCCCATCAAGAAGCTTGTTGTAGCCACCGGCGGTTTCAAAATACGAAAGCGGGCCTGGTCAACCATCCAGGGATTCGAATCATTACGGATGTTGAACAAAGGTCAGTTTGATTTTTGGTTACGTCATGATGAACGTGAAACCCTTGTGCGGGAGAGATCCGCCTTCATGAATCGTTTATTCAATGTTGAAGTGATTTACTCGTAACTTTAAGCCAATGACTGGCTAGATCTGCCTTATCTGATTATTTGCAACACTCCCCTTATTCATATCAAATCCTTTTCTTATTTAGTTTTAGTTAACTACGCTAACTGTTGAAGGTGTGCTGATCCCACTTACATCTTGAGATGCTTCAACTGCACTCGAACTTCCACCTCCACTATTACAGGCAGTTAGTGCAAAACTAATCGTGACTAAACATAACAGGCGCTTTATTAATCTCATGACACTTCCTCTGTAAAACACGTCAAACATTCGCTTGGTTGTATATAACTAAGCGCAATCTTTCTTAATTAATAATTATGAGTCTTTCGGTGGTGATTGATTTCATATGCATACGTATAAAATCAATCTGATCTATATATAAAACTTATCCGCATTATAGACAGCCAATAAAATAAAATCTCGATATTTTCGAGTGAATATTTAAAGCTTGTTCACAAAAAATGAAATATAAATACCTTTTTAATTGATCGTCAAAATAATAACCTGGCATGTCATTTTATTGACGTGTGGATATATTTGTTAATACTGATTAAATAGACATTTAACTCTAAATAAATGGAAGGTTCAATTCCATGGAAATAATTCATCACAAATGTGTCGTGCTTAAGTCGTTGATTTTTGATGTTATTTCAGTGTCCGCCGTGACGGTGATTGCTTTGGTATCATGTACTTACATTCAATGTAATATATTGTTTGGCATGTTTATCGGCGGGGTGATAAATGGATTACGTAATCAGTAATAAAGTAAATAATCTATTTATACATTGCAGTGGTTAAAAATACGTCGAGTTATGGCTCTAAATAAAACACACGGATTTGTATTTTCT
Source organism: Photobacterium sagamiensis (assembly GCF_050337085.1). Taxonomy (NCBI): domain Bacteria; kingdom Pseudomonadati; phylum Pseudomonadota; class Gammaproteobacteria; order Vibrionales; family Vibrionaceae; genus Photobacterium; species Photobacterium sagamiensis. The sequence goes on from NZ_JAKJSP010000013.1 coordinate 1,086, forward strand.
AAACACGACTATGATGTTATTGGATACAATGTTCATTTATGTTTGATATTAATGTTTAGTGATAAAAATGATGGGATTATTAAACGATGTTGATTTTCTTGTTCCCTCGATATCGACTCACTCGAGGCGATCAAGTGCATTGTTTGCGTTGTTAATACTCTTTTAAATACCGTTCCGAATAGATATCTGATCTATCTCCATTTTTTACCAAGTTCATCCAGGCCCGCGGCTCCCAGATCATCGGGTGTCATAGCAATTCGAAATTTGCAGTCTGCATTAAACATCAGGAAAAAGGGTTCTGCGTAGTTCGGGATCTCGGATGACTCACTGATATTTATGATAAGTACAGCGCTACGGGTACCATTTTGTTCTGTAAAGTATGCACATTCCGGCTTTAAGTTTTCCAGTATCTGGTTAAGGATTTCTCCAGCTTTTCCATCACGCACTAAAGAGTTGAAAGGTTCATGAGGAAAGTCTACATTCAATAGCATTTTCATATAGTTAAGCTCATTGATGAATTAATGTATGCGAACATCAATGCTCGATTATTCACGAGGCTGATCAACGTCTGCCGATTGGTATTATATTAGACGAAATTTGACCGACTATAGTGACTATGACTGATAGGGTGGTAAAAATAGGAAGTTCATGCATTGAAAATGCTGTATATCGTTCACTTGACGATGGGATTTACATGAGTGCATAAAAAGCCCATCAGAAATGGGCTTATATGTTCGGATCGCGTTACGGGTGTGATGTAAAATAGGCTTGTTTACCACTTAGCCATACGATTATTGACCTGATGGGTATTGAATTCATCAGGATCAACCAAACCGTCATTATTTTGGTCAATTACATCGAACTTGTTGGTTTGATTTTGATTCTTCATCATACGCCCTTCAGCTTTTCGTTCGCTTATCCTTTGTTGACGGAATTGTTCGAACTCTGTTGGGCTAATGGCTTGGTCCTGGTTGAGGTCAATTTGGCTGAACTGAGGCATATTGCTGTTCAATTGCATACCGCTGTTCTTCGCTGCCAAACTTGCACCAGATATCAGGCTAAGACCAATAAAAGCAATAATGGTGATTTTTGTGTTCATCATGGTAGCCTCCTTCGTTCTTGCTCATCTATAGAGTACTACTTTATAGGTATACTGGTGTCAGGCTATGTAATGTTATGTAAAAGCGATAGGGGGAGCTCATAATCCCCCCATGTTTGGTAGGTATTATTACGCTAGGACAGTGATTTAAACAGGCCCTAGTACTTCATCACAGAAGTTTTGATGAGTTCAATCACCACACTTCGTCATTCCGTAAAGTGAGGCACGAACTTATACGGAATCTAAAGCGCACACAGTAAGAACTGGATCCCGGATATTTCGTTCCTCAATTCCGGGATGACATGTTTAGGTGTTTCAACTATTCATAATTTATGTGAAAGGGCCCTGGCTTATTGACAGAGATCCAATTCATTGTGGATCAGTACCACACACTGTGAGGCAAACAGCATCTTTGGCCCCAAGCTGATCTTTTTTGCTCCCAGTCGCTTCAAACTGTTAAAGCTCTTTTTTGGCATAGGGATATGATCTGTAAGTAAAAAGCAGGGATTGCCTTCGAATTCCTGTTCGCGAATAGAGGTGCCTTTTTTGTCCATCATATATAGCTGATAGTCTTCTGCCAGCTCTTGTACGAGTTTTTCAAAGCTGATGGTACGTACGGTGATACCGGGCTCTATGTTACGCTCTTGCTCTTTGCTCATCCCCTTAGAGATGTCTAATGCCCTGGCGACCTTATTCAACAGTGCTTGCTCGTGAAAACCGCCGATATTACTGATCTCATTAGAGCTAAAGCTAATGGTGCGGGAAAAGTCCTGAGTGCTTTCCAGTACCAAGTGAACAATGACATCATCGCGGTGTGATTGCGCCACAAAGATAGTGTTCATCAGGGTGTGAGCCAAAATTTCGGTGTGGGCCTCTTGACCAACTGACGCCAATAATTGCTGACTGTCAGTAGGAGCGGATCTGGCTCGTAATACAAAGGCGCGCATAGATGAATGTCCTACATGTTAGAGTCTTGCACTTGTATAAGTGCTTATGCTTGTGGTTTTAGTCACCACGTATCTCGGCGGGCCATTATCACAGCTTTAGCGGGTTATGTAACTGTGATATCCCAATTTCACCAAATAAAAGCAAAAGGTATCCTTGAAAATTCCTTATAGCGGATCAGAAGCTATCCCATTTCTTCGTCATTAGGCCTTTATATTTATCAATATAATTGATGGTCACTAGGGGGGGCTGGGAATTACTTGCTGAGTGGTTTCTCCTTTACACTAATTTAAAGAAGAAAGGGAGCAGCGCCAAAATTAGCCTACGATAAATTTTTGGCGCACTTTTACTCTGTCATATTAGAAGTTTGCCAGAAAATACGGGATCATCAGGGCATTTACTAAGTCGATAAAGAAGGCGCAAACCAGCGGCACGATGATAAAGGCCTGGTGGGAATTACCGTAGCGCTGAGAAACTGCAGACATGTTTGCCATGGCTGTTGGGGTAGAGCCTAGTGAGATACCGCCAAAACCAGCACAAACCACCGCAGCATCATAGTTTTTTCCCATCATCGGGAAGACTATAAAGATGTTTACCGATATGGCAACAATGAACTGTGCGGCCAGAATGGCAAAGATAGGGCCAGCCAGATCGACCAGTGTCCATAGTTGCATACTCATTAGAGACATGGCGAGAAACGTGCCGAGGGAAATCTCTGCAATTAGTGCAACGGCAGGTTTGCGTGAGGGCCACTTGGTACCCGTCAGGCGAGGGAATGAGTCAGGAACAAGGTTGGTGATGACTATTCCGGCAAACAAGCAGGTGACAAATAGGGGAAGCTGCAAACCAAATTGAGATATCGCTTCATTTAAGAGAAAACCAAAAATAATACAGGTATGAATAGAAAAAATGGCATCGAGAAAATCAAATCCGTTTATTTTGTTCTCTTGTTGATCATCAGACACACCGACGTCTAATTGTTCATGCTCCTTTGGTTTCAATTGATGTCGAGTGACCAGGAACTTGGCAATCGGACCGCCCATCAAACTGGCGAGGATCAGCCCAAAGGTCGCACTGGCAATACCGATTTCCATGGCGTTGGGTAGTCCGAAATCTTCTGCGATGCGCGGTGCCCAGGCTATGGCTGTACCGTGACCGCCTATCAGTGAGACGCTGCCGCCCAGTAATCCAACTGGAGTGTCGAGGCCAAACAGTCTAGCGACGCTAATGCCAGTCAGGTTCTGCAGTATCATGTAGGCGATGGTTATAACCAGTAATATGATCAGCGGCCTTCCGCCTTTTACGAGATCGCTCAAACTGGCGTTAATACCAATGGTGGTAAAGAAATACACCAGCAACAAATCGCGGGCGGCGAGGTCAAATTCTATTTCGACTGAGGTGGTGGAGTAGACCAGTGCAATGATCAGGGAAAATAAAATTCCACCGGTTACTGGCTCGGGAATACTGAATTCTCGTAAGGGGGCAAAGAGGTTATTGAGGCGGCGGCCAATGAACAACACCAGAATACCAATGGTGACGGCAAAAAAAGCATTGAAGTGCAACACACCCTCACTTAGAACTAATCCCATTCGTGCTCCCTAAACATCCTGTTATTAAGAGATGTTACAATTCTGTGTTATCGATCAGGTAATCTACGGTCAAAATTGGTTGTTGTCCCCACTAAACTTGGCTCAAAAATCTCAGATATCAAGTAATTTCTGCATGTTAAGGGGCAGATTACGCTTTATGACCGGAAAAATAGCTGTGGGCATTATGGTTTTGTAAAGAGGCGTTACGTGATTTTTGATTATGTGTCAGTGTGTTACTGATGGATAGGCGTAAAAGTGATGAAGAAAGCCTCCGACATGCGGAGGCTTTGAATGATTATATTTACTTATTCAGTGCCTTAGTGATAATAATATCTTGCTCGATTAGGCGCTTATCGTCATCGTTAGTCGCTGCCATTAACTGAGCTTCTAGCTTGGCCACATAAGCATTGAATACGGCTTTATCGCTGAACACTTTGTCTTTCACGTTGATAGACGCAATGTTGGTGTAGCGGCCGTCTATACTGACGGGAACAGAGATTTCCCCGGTGTTAATCAGGCCTTTTATGATTTCACGCTGTTTTTCATAGCCTTCCAGGCCACTCAAATGCCAGCGATTCATTGGTTTACCCTGGTAAACACCGCCCTTTACTTCTGACAGGTAGCGGATAGTCAGATTACGAATGGTGCCGGCTTCTTCGCCGAATTTTTCTTCGGTATCAAAGAGCACCGGGAATTTACGACCTTCCAGTACACCGCCATTTTTAGTCAGGTGACCCATGCGGTAGCTGTTCATACCAATTTTAATCGGTGTGCTGTCGGTGATCATCTTCCCATCGGCAAATTTTAGCTCTTTAATACGTTTGCCTGCAGGCTCGGTTAAATCAATGGTGTAGGTAACGCCGGCAAAGAAGTCGTTCGTTGAGTATTTTGACGAGCGACGCTCCGGGTTGAAGCTGTAAGTCACGTCGCCGTCTTTCACGCTGTTGAAGTAACCCGCCGACCATTCCATGTAGGTCTTCAGCTCTTTACCCGTCAGTTCATATACAGTGATTTCACCGCCAGCATATTGGTAGTTGTAGGCAATATCTTTAGCCTTGATTTGACCAACATCCAGCTCCGCTTTGTTGTTGTCGATTTGCAGGGCAATCACATTCGCCATTGGCGCGTAGTACATGCTGGCTTCCTGGAACAAAGCACTGATCCCAGTGTCTTGAATGTGTACCTGCGGAATGCCTTTGATTTCATTTTCTGGTACCAGATCGACACCTTTCAGCTCAGCAACAACACGATTGGCATTTTCACGCAAGCGTTTATGGTAAGGCGCATACAGCTCTTCCATTTTTTCATCAGAGGTCACGCCCTTGATCTTGTAGGTGTAGCTATCTTTGTTCACGAGGGTGAATTTGCCTGCTTTCTCTTCAAACTGCAGATCGATTCGGGAAAGGGCACGGGCATATTTGTCGGGTTCTGTAATGATCACGCCATTCACAACAGCCTTATCGATGCGGGTATGCATGTGACCTGCGACAATGGCATCCAGCTCTGGGTTGGCTTCGGCAATGTCACGAACACCAGTTGCTTCAATGTTGTTTTCATTATCTAATCCCATGTGTGCGACGAGCACGATGGCATCCACTTTGCTGTCAATTTGCTTGATGACTTTCTTCACTTCCAGTGACGGGTTAGTGAAAGTCATGCCTTCTAGGCGGTTTGTGCCTTCAGCAAAGACTTGGGTCATCGGGGTATCCATACCAATCACACCAATTTTCACGCCATTTCTTTCAATAATAGTGTGAGAGGGCAGAAATGGATTGCCATCGGCGCGCGTGATATTTCCCGCCAGAGACTGGCCGTTAAACTGTGAGAGTGAACGGTTAAGCACTTTTAACCCGAAGTCGAATTCATGGTTACCCAGCACCCAAACGTCATAGGCCATTTCGTTAAAGCCCTGCATCATCGGGTCGACAGGTTCATCTTTGAAGGTTTCAACAAAGTTACCCTGAATGGTGTCACCTGCATCAACCAATATGACGTTAGATTGCTCGGTACGGATATTTTTCACTTTAGTGGCAATCTGGCTCAGGCTGCCGCGCATATTGAGTTTGTCACTGGCGTAGTCCCAAGGCATGAAGTGACCGTGAATGTCAGAGGTTCCGAGAACAGTGACATCAACAATATCGCCATCAGCGGCTATTGTTGGGCCGGCCATCGCAAGAAAAATAGCGGAGGCTAAAATTCGTTTTTTCATCGGAGACTCTCTTTTCTAATAGGTTAATTATTCGGGCATATTAGGCATTATAAACAGACACTTATCCAGCCATGATCACGGTTATATGTAATAAGGCTGATCTATTTAGTGAATTGTGAGAGGTACCGCAAGATTGATATAGTTCGAGCAAGGGTAATTAGATTTGATTATTTGCCTTATCAATGTGTTGTGGTGGAGGTGGATGCTGAATCTACTCATTTTTGTACCGATTGGTATAAGGTTTCTTCATCTGATATGAAGGGAAGATCACAGATTAATATCATCGGCATTTTCCTTCTTTAATACTCTTTTTATTGTGCTTCCTGACATAATGAAATCGTTGCGGTACTAAATCGTGCTTGTTATTGGTATGAGAGGCTTTACAATCAGCACATCAAAAATCCCGTTCTTTTATGAACCTTTAGAATGTGACCGACAGAATACGATGAATAGAAAGAAAAAAGTAAACGAGATCCTTAACAAAAGATTAAAAAAATCCAATGCGAAATTACATAGCAGTAATAAACCGCGTTACATTTCTAAAGCTGAACGAGCAAAAATGGAATTAGAAGCAGCACAACAAGCGCCAGAGCATGGTGTTGCTGCTACAGAAGAGCAAGCGACTGCGGATGTGGTTGCCGAAGAGTCTGACGCTAAAGAGTGATAATCATGTCCTCTGAATTAAGAGCGCATATTAATAGTAAACACCATGAAAAGGCGTTAGATAACGTCTTTTTTTATGGGTTTTCAGTAGCTTTAATAAGGGATGAAACTGAGTATTGATGGTACTTAGCAGCGATATCCTGTAGGCTACACGCCCTCCCGCCGTCGAGGCGGTCTAAACTGTGAAAAATAATGACAAGAGATGATCTTATGAGCTTTGCCTCTCTGGGCCTATCTGCCCCAATCCTTGAAGCTGTAGCTAAACAAGGCTACGACACACCTTCGCCTATCCAGGCTCAGGCGATTCCTGCTGTGATCGAAGGTAAGGATGTAATGGCAGCGGCCCAAACCGGCACTGGTAAGACAGCAGGTTTCACACTTCCTGTTTTAGAGCGTTTATCAAACGGTCAACGTGTTAAACCGAATCAGGTGCGTGCGCTAATTCTTACTCCAACGCGTGAACTGGCAGCTCAGGTCGCTGAAAGTGTTGCTTTATACGGGAAGAATCTGCCTTTAAGCTCTGCAGTTGTATTTGGTGGCGTTAAAATTAACCCTCAAATGACGAGATTGCGTAAAGGTGCTGATGTACTGGTGGCAACACCAGGTCGCTTACTTGATCTGTATAACCAGAATGCAGTGAAATTTAGCCAGTTAGAAGTACTGGTTTTGGATGAAGCTGACCGCATGTTAGACATGGGCTTTATCCGTGATATCCGTAAAATCTTAGCGGTACTGCCTAAGCAGCGTCAGAACCTGCTTTTCTCTGCGACATTCTCTGATGAAATTCGTCAGCTGGCGAAAGGCCTGGTTAATAACCCGGTTGAAATTTCTGTTAGCCCGCGTAATGCAACGGCACCAACAGTAAAACAGTGGATTTGCCCGGTAGATAAGAACAAAAAACCAAACCTATTAACCAAGTTATTAAAAGAGAATAACTGGGGTCAGGTACTGGTATTTACCAAAACCAAGCACGGTGCTAACCGTCTGGCGACTCACCTTGAAGGTCGCGGTATTAAATCTGCTGCAATCCATGGTAATAAGAGCCAGGGTGCACGTACTAAAGCACTGGCTAACTTCAAGAGTGGCGAGATTCAAGTATTGGTTGCGACTGATATTGCGGCGCGCGGTCTGGATATCGATCAACTACCACAAGTGGTTAACTTCGAATTACCGCATGTAGCTGAAGATTATGTTCACCGTATTGGTCGTACAGGTCGTGCGGGTTGTGAAGGTCAGGCCGTTTCTCTTGTCTGTGCTGATGAATTCAAAGATCTGGCTGCAATTGAACGTTTGATCAAACAAGTACTGCCTCGTGAACTTGTTGATGGCTTTCAGCCAGTGAACAAGTTACCTGAGTCACGTTTAGATACGCGTTCGATTAAGCCGAATAAACCGAAGAAACCAAAAGTTGATCATCGCGATGGTCAGCGCTCTGGCGAAAATGCAAAAGGCCACAAGCCTCAGGGCAAAAACAGGCGTCATACGGGCGGTCAGAATAAGCCTGCGGGTCAATCTGGTGATGGTGCGAAGCCTGCGCAGAGACGCTCTCGTCCTCAGACCAACGGGTAATAACCTGAATTATTTTAAAAAGCCGACCTTGAGTCGGCTTTTTTGATCTGGTTTGATATTAGCTTAGCGGTTTATGCCCACCTTAATTTTCTCACTTCGTTACCTAGTTCAGGCTGACAGGGGATATTGCAGGCCAATATCAGAGATATGCCAGCCATCACAGCGCCTGCAAAAAATACACTTGCGGGTGAGGCCAGCCAGAGCAAACCAAAAGTTACGGGTATCACAACCGCGGCAATATGATTAATGGTAAATGCGACACCAGCGGTAGAGGCAATATCTGCCGGATCAGCAATTTTCTGAAAATAGGTCTTGATGGCTAGTGCCAGAGCAAAAAACAGATGGTCGATAACGTATAACCCGGCAGCCCATTGCGCGGAATCTACAACGGCATATCCTACAAAAACCAGTATTAATCCAACATATTCAAATATAAGTGCTTTTCGCTCGCCAACTTTGCCTATGATTCGTCCGATTTTCTTTGCAAATAACCAGTTAAACAGATAGTTAATCAAAAACAAAAGCGTAATATCAGCGGCAGAATAACCAAACTTCTCAACCATTAGAAAGCCAGCAAACACGGTAAATATTTGTCTTCTGGCACCACTCATAAAAGTGAGAGCGTAATAGAGCCAATACCTTTTACGTAAAATAAGCTTCTTATGTTGTACGGTTTTAGCTTCAAATGATGGAAAGCCTAACCAGATGAAGATAACTAAGCCGAAGGATACGGATCCGGCTATCAGGTAAACCCACTTAAAGTCCAATGCCAACTGTTCTAATAGAACCCAAAGGCTGGCATAGGTGATGAGTGAGGCTAAGGCACCGATTGAAATCAGGTTGCCCAGAACTTCGGGCGCTTGTTCTTTTGATAGCCACTGCAATGACAGGGACTGTTTCAGGGTTTCGAAGTAATGAAAGCCAACTGACATAAGCAAGGTTGTGCAAAGCAGCCCTGCAACTGAGGGGAAAAACCCTGTGATTGCAACGCCTATGGCTAACATAGCTAACGAGAGCGCAATGAACTTCTGCTCCCTGATAAACAACAGCACAAATACTGCAGTAAACGCCAGAAAGCCAGGGATTTCCCGCACGCTTTGTAATAGTCCTATTTCTGCACCGGTAAAAGCCGCTTTATCAACTACAAAGTTATTGAGCAAAGCCTGCCAGCTGGCAAAGGCGATAGGTACGACGATAGAGATAAGGATCAGAAATGTTTGTGGCGTTTGCCAGGATTTATTCTGCACTGCCGTATTCATGGGGTGTCCTAAACAGCTATAGATTTGATGATCTTTAGACTATCAAGTATGTTTGTGGCGTGCTTTCGATAAAAGGCCAAATTATGTCGCAAAGAAGACAACCTGAAGTAAAAGCTGGCCTCTCGCAGAGAAGCTCTAATTCGCAGATAGCTGAAGCGGGCGACAAACGTGTATTGGCTCGGCAAGTGGATATGTTATCCGGGCACCAAGGAGAATTTCATAGCCACATCTGGTATCAGCTTATGTATGCATCTGAAGGAGTCTTACACGTAGAAGCTAATGGTCAGACTATGGTGGTGCCGCCACAAAGAGCCGTTTGGTTACCACCAGAATGTGTACACAGGGCGTTTGCACCGGCAGGGGCAAAATTTAGAAGTTTGTACTTTCGACCGGATCAAGCTGAATGTCTAGGTTATTCCTGCCAGGTATTTAGTATCACGAATTTGATCCGTGAGCTGATATTGGCAGTGGTTGAACGTTGTGATATCGATGTTCAATGGCAGCAAGAAGACTTTAATTTGTTGGCTGTACTTTTAGATCAGCTCAGTGCTCGACCTCAGACCTCACTTTCTTTGCTGATGCCGAAAGACTCCAGGTTAAGTGTGTTGGTGAAAACGTTGCAACATAACCCGGAAAACGATCTGGATATGCAAGAGTGGGCGGCCAAACTGGGGGTGTCTAGCCGGACTTTAACCAGGATCTTTGTATCTGATACAGGCATGGGCTTTAGAGAATGGCGTCAAAAGTTAAGGTTGCTGCATTCACTGACTTTGCTCGATCAAGGCATGCCAGTGACTCAGGTGGCATTGGATGTGGGCTATACTTCCCCCTCTGCTTTTACTCACGCTTTCCAGAAGTTTTTCAACTGCTCACCCAGGGATTATTTCGTTCAGTGAAAAGTATCACTCTAGCTAATGTCAAAGCTATAAACAAAGTAATAAGACTTGGTATGTTCACAGCTGTGTTCATACCATCAGGTCGCTCAGGGTTGGCTTTGATGGCCAGAGCTTCCAGAGCAGAGTAAATAGTATATTAAATGCTAGCGCTGCGTTTAATCAGTTCAGCCACGCGCTTTCCCGAAATCACTGCACCTTCATGTAAACCATCATAGAGATAAGCACCGGCATGGTAGGTGTGGTTTTTGCCATTGTTTGCAATAACATCATTACGGTAATGAAGTGCATCGACAGTATACAGGGGCGTATGGTGCTCAAAGGTTTGGACGATATTTTCTTCCGCGATCAAACCGTCGATATTGTACGCCAGGTGGTATTGTTGCCCGGAGGACAATCCACAGATTCGGTTTAAGCAGGCGTTATAACCCCAACCCTCTTCGGTCTGGAAAAAATCAAATTCCGAAGGCTTTCTTATGCCATAACGTTTGTAGACCAGAGGGTCGCTATGCACAACGGTCTTGGCAATATTTTCCCGCCACGGGCCAAAATAACGCAATTCCTCCTCCGTGGGATCTGACAACAGTTTTAGAACCTGATCAGGAGGAACCGCAAAAACAAGTTTATCAAAGTGTTCCTCTTTGTTATCCGTCAAAGAGACTGTTACACCCTCATTATCGCGGGTTATACCGCTTATGTTTGCGTTGAGTACAACTTCGCCCTTTAATACGCTTTCAATCTTTTCGATGTAACGATAAACACCACCTTTGATTCGTTTCCAGTCGGCCCACATGTAGCTACGTAAGATGTAAATAGCCAGCTCTGCCGGCACTTTCTTTATTTGTTTGTAGGGAATAGAGTAACAATACATGGTAAGAAGTTTTAGCCAGGTATTTTTAACCCGCTTTTCCTTCACATAGTCTGAAAAGGGTTTGTCATGAAGCTGTGAGGACGGCTTGAAATAGACCCTCAACCATAACCACGTAGCCGACAGATAAACAGAAGCAACTTTAAGCAACTCCAGTAAGGAGGCTAAGCCGTGGGTATTTCCGGCAATCACTGTGGTAGAAAGATAACGTTTAGCATCACGATGGAACAGGGCCGAGCCTACTTTCAGAGGCTCGAGTTCTATGTCAAGCTCTTCCATTAACGCAAGAAAATGAGTGAATTTACTGGAAAACTCTACCACACCGCCCTCCAGTACAACGGAAGGATCAAGATTTTCCACGTTAACATTTCTGTTTAGGGTGCGGATATTCCCCCCCAGTATGGCCTGTTTTTCATAGACAGTTACCGAATAGCCATATTTGCTCAGATAATACGCCGCAACCATGCCACTCGCACCGCCTCCAACGATCGCTATCTTCATCGTAATATATTCTCCCTATAAGCCCCTTTTTAACTCGTTCTATGCTCTTTCTAAAGTATCCGATCACCCGACAGTCTTTGATAAAGTTTCGCCCCAGTCCAAAAAGTACCGGCAAAACCGGCATAACCGGATGAGGCATTACAAAAATAGAAATTCTTTAGCGAACTGTTATGGTTCAACCTGCCTAGGTTGAAATTACCGGGCGTCATGGAGGAACCATAGGAGTTTCCCTGGGGGCACCAACAAAAACGCTCATTGGTTGTCGGGCTACCGGTTACTTTAAAGGCCAGGTGTTTTCTAAAGTCAGGTACATAATTTTCTTCGACGGTAAGAATCATCGCATCTAAAATTTCATTTTTCTTTCTTCTATAAGCGCGCTTATCAGTTGCTTTCAATTGTTTGAAATAGCTGTAGTCAGCAACGGTCAGAAACTCAATTATCTGTTGCCCTTGCGGTCGGTCCGAACTGTCTGATGTTAAAAATCCGGGCGTTGAAATCGCAAAGCTGAGGGCGGAATAGTCGTGCTGTTTATACATTGCATCAAAGGCGGCATTCAGATCTCGACTGCCAGCATGGAAGATATTCCACTTGCCAAAACCGTAGTCTTGCAAATCAATATCCTTTACCACGCAGTAAGCCATAAAATTTGAGGGGGAGTAGGGATAATCCAGCCGTTTACGAAGCAAAGAAGAAAATTTTTCCATACCGATTATTGCCGCTGCTTTTTTCGGGTCCATATTGCAAATGGTGCGTTTGCCCTGATAGCGTTTTGTCTCACCCGAAAGCAGGTCTTTTGCTTCAACCGCCACTACGCTCTTTTTATTGAGAATGAAGTTATCCACTTGCTGGTTATAGATAATCTCACCGCCGTTGTTCTCAATGGTTTTTACCAGTGAGTTAATCACATGCTCGTAGTGTCTGGTGGGATAATAAGCGCCCTTTTGATAGCCGGTAAATAGCAAAACCCAGGCATAAAAAGAAAGCTGATTGGGTGGAAGTAAAAAATCAGGCCATTGCAGGGCCAGCAATGTTTGTGCCTCTTGCGGTAATTGATGTCGATCAAAAACCTCCTGCAATGTACATTGCATATTTTTAAGCGCAGAAACTGTTTTGCCAATATTTCTGATAATTTGTGTATGTGCTTCACTGGAGGATAGCGCCTCCAAGCCATGTGCGGTACGCCATACCTCATCGATAAACGCAGCACAATTGTTAGCATGGCTAGGAAAAAGCGCGGCTAGCCGACTGACCAGCAGATCTGCGTCGTAGGGAATATCCAGGGCATAACCCGGCATACGCATATGATCGAAGCCGTTCGCATCAAAAGATTCAAAGGTGACCTGTTTTTCAAGTTCGAGTTTCTTGAGAACGCGGTTAACCGTTTGCCCCTCACCACAGTTCCAGACATAGTGAAGCTGGGCATTGAATTTGTAACGTTTGCCCATGGGAAAGGTATGGCCGAAACCTCCGGGGTATTCATGTGCCTCAAGAACAAGCACCTTGCTGCCAGCTTTAGCGCTCAGTGCTCCGAACACCAATGCTGATAAACCACTACCGACAATCAAGTAGTCCGCATCCATTATCGACTCCATTCTGGTAGAGAGGGCAATGTCAAAGGTTAGAGCTTTTATTCTGCCCTTTTTATTTGATTTTTTTATGTTTAGACTGATTGTATATCTAGTGTAGTGCGCAATGGATCAGGCGGCAAATCAGTGTGAGCGAAATTTTTTTTGGACATATCTCGCACAACACAAGACCATACAGGGGATTGTGTTCGCTGGCCGTATCACCCAATGCCAAAGATCTCCCGCAGCAGATAACCCGTAAGGAAAGCAATACTTGCCGCTGTCCCGCCTGTCAGTAGCGTACGTAATCCGGAAATAAGTACGGGCTTAGCAAAGACGAGACTTTTTAGCATGCCGATAGAAAAAAACATGATTGCGGCAAAACAGGCGCTGAGAATAAATTGTTGTTGCATGTCCAATGCCGGGATAAGAAATGGTATTAATGGCATCGCCCCTACAATTAGGAATGCCGCAAAGGTTGTTATGGCCGACTTCCAAGGATTTGGCGTGGTTTTCTGTATTCCGTGCTCTTCCGTGAGCATGGTTTCTACCCACAGATGTCGATCCTGGCTAATTGTCTCCACAATCTCTTCAAGAATTTTGCCGTTAAAGCCTTTCTTTTTAAAAATTTGGCGAATTTCCTCTCGCTCTCCCTCGGGGATTTCATCGATATGACTTTCTTCTGATCTTCGTATATCTTCGGTAAATTCCTGTTGTGCCTTGATGGATTCATAATTGCTTATAGCCATGCTGAATCCGTCCGCAAAGAGATTGGCAAACCCCAGCACTAAAGCCACCGATGAAGAAAACCCCGCGCCAACGGCCCCCGATACAACGGCAAAGGTGGTGACGCACCCGTCAATTCCGCCAAGCACCGCATCAGAGATATTCTGCGATTTTGGAGCCTGTTTCAGGCGTTGTTCTATAGCGTCCGGGTGATGTTCTCGTACAAGATCTTCATTAGTGGTCTTCTTCATTCTGAAATTCCCAACAATGAGTTATTAATAGCTTATACCAATCGGGACAATAGTCTGGTTATTCAGGTATAGCTGCCACAGTTTCGAGTCTTATTTCTTTTTCATGGTAAATCGCCACTTTAGCTAGAATTAATAGCACAAGCGTCAGATGAGAAGTGCGATGGGTGATAATCTTGAATCATGCGAAAAAGTTGTGGTGCTGGGTATCCCTGTCCCTGGCTTTGATAATTGCATTGAATCCCTTGAACAATGGGATGCCACTGTAAGGCCATCATTATTAGTAAATGTAGAACCTGATCATCAAGATGAGGTGTTGTTATCCATTCGTAGTGATTTGAGCCGCTATCTTCAGCCTGTGTTTTGTGTCAGCAAAAGTAAGTTATCAGATGTGCTGGCTGATGGCATGCAGGATGACATCTTTCGCCGTTTACCGACCATGCTGGAAAGGCTCGCTTTACTCACCGTTCAGACCCATTCAGAACCGCTAGATATGCTGGCCTGGTTCAGCTGGCCCCGTACACATTTCAAGTTAATTCCTGTCTGGTCTGCCGTTTATCAGAAAGGTTATCGTTACCCGTTACTGGATTGCTTAGCCGGCGCAGATGCCGGTAGCGTACTGGCTCGATCTGTTGAGCATCAATTGCTTGAAATTGATTCACTCCTCGATCGCATCCGCCTTTGTCGTCATTGCCATAGCGAACGGCTGAATTATGTCGATGTCTGCCCGGAATGCAGTGATATCGATATTGTGCTTAAACCCGGGGTACATTGCTTCGTCTGTGGTTATGTTGATGATCAGGAGGCCTTTGTGCCTCAGGGCATCATGAAATGCCCAAAATGCTCAACCACCTTGCGGCATATTGGTGTCGACTACGATCGTCCTCTGGAGCGTTTCAGTTGCCATGCATGCCATACTCGTTTTATTGAGGCTGATGTAAAAGTGCGTTGTCATGATTGTGGCAGTCTGCAAACTCCGGATGAGCTTGCTGCGACGCCTATCCATATATATCGAACTGGCAATTTGGCTCGGCAGATCGCCCTGGAAGGTTCACATTTACTTCACCTGCCTCTGACCTGGGGAAATCCGGTTTCACCGGATAACTTCCCCTGGTTGTTACAATGGAACAGTGCCTTACTGAGCCGTCATGGTGGAGAGCACACGGTAATGGCCATCTTGCTAGGTAATTTACCTGAAATAAAAGTAGAGCTAGGCTTGTTACAAGTCCAGGAGCGGATCCGGGAGTTGATAAAACGGCTGCAGAACATCTTCAGAGATACGGATGTTGTATGCCAGTATGCAGATGATTTATTGCTATTGTTACTGCCCAATACAACGACTGGCGTCTGGACGGTATTGAAACAACGTATTCTTGAACTAACGACCATAGAAGGGCTCGATAGCCTGCAATTAGACGTGTACGTGAAATCATTGCCGCTTCAGGCTGAGGATGATACCGGAGAATGGCTAAAAGAATGGTTGTCTGAGGCAGTGTTGCATGTATGACTGGTGGCAAACAGTAATCTACATTCTGATGGACGTTGAACGGAGTGTGCGACAAGCTCCTTCAGTTCTGGCTATGTTGCTGCCAATGTTACTGGTTTTTGAAGTCCCTTTGATGATGTTGACTCTGGCGGGAATTTTGAAATGGTTTTCACGCCAGAATCAGGTTCGACCCAAAGTTGAGCGACGCCGGCTGCCGAACGTTTCATGTATTATTACCTGTTATGCCGAGGGGGAAGCTATTTATTCAACCATCGAAACGTTAAAGGAGCAGTTGTATTCAGGGCAGATAGAGATCATTGCGGTTATCGACGGGGCAAAGCAAAACGCCAATACTTACCAGGCTGCGCTGGCTTGTGTGGAGGGTTTCAATGGTTATGCTAATCGGAGGTTGGTACTGCTACCAAAATGGCAACGCGGTGGCCGGGTATCGACATTGAATTCCGGTCTCGCGGTAGCGACAGGCGACATCATTATTAATGTCGATGGGGACACCTCATTTGATAACAATATGGTGGATGAGATTGTTGCGTGTTTTGATGATCCGCATGTACCCGCTGTCGGAGGGGCGCTCAGAGTACGAAATCTGAAAAATGGGATATTAACTCGAATGCAGGGTATTGAGTATATGATCTCAATGCATGGCGGAAAAACCGGGCTCAGTGAGTGGAACCTTATTAATAACATTTCCGGGGCATTCGGTGCTTTTCGTAGTGATTTTCTACGCAATATCGGCGGTTGGGACACCCATACAGCAGAAGATCTGGACCTGACCATTCGTATTAAACACTATTTAAAACGACACCCTGAACTGAGGATCGGCTTCGCTCCTCATGCGATTGGTCATACCGATGCCCCTGATACGGTTATTTCTCTGGCAAACCAGAGATTACGCTGGGACGGCGATTTATTGTTTCTATATCTTCGTAAGCATATTTTTTCGCTAACCCCCAGAATACTGGGCTGGAAAACATTTATTTACACCATGTTATTTGGTGTCGGACAAAATGTCGTATTGCCATTACTGGTAACGATCTATACATGGTGGCTTATTTTCAGTTATCCCTATGAAGTTGTATCGGCACTTTTCTTCGGTCTTTATCTGATTTATTTACTCTTATCAGTGGTCAATTTCTTGGTATTTATTCTGGCCGTATCTGAGCGACCGGGGCAAGACGTTAAACTGTTTTTCTGGCTTGCGCTGTTCCCGATTTACACGCTGATTATACGAATGTGGGCTGCTGTTGCATTGTTGAATGAAATCTTCAGGCGAGCACATGAAGAGAGCGGGATGGCACCATGGTGGGTACTTAAACGAGGTAAGCGATTTTAATGAAAATCACTTTCAACTCCCCTAAAAAGCAGGATGCAACAAAAGATGAAGGGATAAGGGTGTTGTATGCACCGGCTAAACGTGCTGCTTTTCGCGCACGCTGGTATTTGATTTTGATACTTACTTTTAGCCCGGTTCTGTTCTTGCTCTGGTTTTTAGGCCGTGACTGGTTCATCACGACGGCGCCGGGTATTGTTACGACAGATCCGCAGTTAATTGTCGCCACTGGCGAGGGCCAGGTCGACAAGCTTTATGTCAGTATTGGAGAGAGTATTGAAGAGGGGACTCCGTTAATGACGGTTCACTCGCCATCGCTTCGGGCTGCCGTTGCCGAGCGTCGGTATCAGTTATCACAACTGAAATTAGACAAGAAAAAATATAACACGGAAAAGATGACGGCATTAAATGAAGGAATTCGTATTGCCGGGGAAGGAGAGCGCTTACAAGAAGGTATTTTTGATGAATATCGTAAGTATAAAAAGAAAAACATGGTTTCAAGTGCTGATTATGCGACGGTGTTGCTAACAAGAACCCAGGCGCAGATAAACTATCAGCAGGCGAAGGAACGTAAAATCGACGAATTGAGGAAACTGGAAGAGAGTGCGTTGACGGGGCCGCAGGAAATGGCCCGTAATGCGCTGAAGCGTGAACTTGCAGAAATGGAAAGTCGCATTACTCAGCTACAACCCGTTGCTTTTTCTGCGGGAAGAATTGTAGATATTCTGGTCAAGCCCGGAGACTGGGTATTTGAAGGTACACCTTTATCTCTACTTTCTAATTCAGATACCCCCCATATCAACGCTTATGTTATGCCTCAATATATCGAAGAAGTGCAGCAAGGGGAGCATGCTGTCATCAAATTCTCCAGCGGAGAAACGTTTGATGCCATTGTCGGCAGGGAAGTTGAACTTGCAGATAAGATCCCACCTCAATTAGCGGGGCCTTTTGAAGGGCAAAAAAGTATGTTGAAAGTGAAATTAACACTGGAGGAAGAGTTACCGGAAAAATTGAAAGTAGAAGGCCTTCCGGTAACCGTTGTTTTTAATTAAGTGTCGTCCATTTAACCTACTATTAAACTCAGTTCACATTAATGAAACTCAAGACTATAAATCCCGTTAATCTTTTCTATAGATAACATGAGTATTACTTTTTTAGTCTGAGTGATAGCCCACGTATTAAGGTGAAAGTTATGTTCAGGATGAGCTTACTATTTATTGTGTTTACCTTATTTCCTCTGCATACCTTTGCCAATGAGGTTATTGATGCTGGTAAAAGTCCTGCAAACATAACAGCGAAAGAGATCATTCGTCAGGCGATGAACCACTGGCGGGGGATCAGTTCGTACTCGCAAATGAGCATGACTATCCATCGGCCCGGTTGGCAACGCGTTATGACAATGCAGGCCTGGACTCAGGGCGATAAACACTCTCTGGTTCGTGTCATTGAGCCCAAAAAAGACGCTGGTAATGCGACGCTACTCAAAGACAATAATATGTGGACCTTCTCGCCCAAGGTTAACCGGGTGATCAAAATCCCCTCATCGATGATGAACCAAAGCTGGATGGGCAGTGACTTCTCTAATAAGGACATCAGTAAATCAACCGAGATCCTTGAGCAATATGAACATCAGTTAAAGCAAGTGTTTAAGCAGGATGGTCATACCGTCTATGTGATCATCGCCATTCCCAATGAAGATGCCGCTGTCGTCTGGGGCAAAGAAATCCTCTATGTGCGTGACGATTTTGTACTGCTTGAGGAGCAGTTTTGGGATCAGGACGGAAAACTGGTTAAGACCATGAAAGCGCTGGAGGTGGCTAAGCTTGGCGGCAGAATGCTGGCAACGCGATTACGCATGAATAATCATGAAAAGCCAGATGAATGGACCGAAATGGCGACAAAAAGTGCAGAGTTTGATATCGCGTTAAATGCTCATGTCTTTACCCTCTCTAACCTGCGTAATCCAAGATGAGTATTGAGCTACGCCTTGCCTGGCGGAATCTATGGCGACACAAAAGACGGACCTGGATAACGGTTTCGGCGATGGTGTTTTCCAATATTCTGCTGGTGTTTATGCTGTCGCTGCAAGTCGGGACCTATCAAATGATGATAGATAACTCATTAAGCCTGTTCAGTGGCCATTTACAGATCCAGCATAGCCAATACCTCGACACCCCAAAGTTAAGATACGATATTGAAAACCCGCAGCAGTTAACCAAACAATTGCGAACTCAGTTAGGTACTGATGCCATTGCCAGTCGAGCGGCTACTTTCTCTTTAGTTTCCAGTGACGAGCGTTCTTTCGGCGTTCAGGTGATCGGTGTCGAGCCTGAGTACGATATTTATACTTCTAATCTTGCGGGTTTGATCAAACAGGGCCGTTATCTTTCGGGCAACGACAGTGAAGAGTTGATTTTGGGCAGTACGTTAGCACGTAACCTCAAGGTCGGGATCGGGGATGAGATTACGATACTTGGCTCTGGGCGCGATGGTTCATTTGCGGCAGGGATCGTAACCGTTGCCGGTATCTTCCATACCTCAATGGCGGAATTAGATCGCAGCGTGGTGCAAGTGCCTCTGGGCTATTTTCAGTCTTTGTACAGCAGTGCGGAGCGTGCTAACTATATTGTTATTAACACGCCTGATGCGCTGGCACTTAGTCACTGGAAACAACAAATCCAAAGCTTGCTGACCGATAAGGCACAATTGCTAGTACGAGAATGGGATGAAATACAACCGGGGATCCGCCAGGCAATACTGGCCGATATCTCCGGAGCTGTCTTTATGTATGGCGTGTTAATTCTGCTGGTCGCTTTTTCTGTGATGAACACGCAATTAATGTCGGTACTTGAGCGCACCAGGGAATTCGGTACGGTAATGGCGTTAGGGTTGCGCCCTGGCAAGCTGACTCGTCTTATTCTTATTGAAACATCTCTGATGGCGGTATTGGGGCTGATCATTGGTGTAGCCCTTGGCATGGCACTGACATTCTATTTTCAATATACGGGGCTTTCCTATCCGGGCATGGAGGAGATGTCGGCAAAATTCAATTTGCCTGATCGCATGTATCCCAGCTTAAGCTTCATTTCGGTTCTAGCCGGTCCGGTTCTGGTGATGGTGGGATCAATACTGGCCGCGATTTATCCGGCATTCAGGATCCGTCGCATGGATCCGATTGAGGCGATGAGATCGGTATGATGATGTTCTCTGCACATGTTGCGTTTACTCTGGCCTGGCGAAATCTCTGGCGTAACTACCGTCGGACTCTGATCATGTTATTTGCCATCTGTTTGGGTGTGTGGGCCATGATTTTTATGACCGCACTGTCCAGGGGGATGGTTGATGGCATGGTTCGAGATGGTATCCGCAATCTGCCCGGGCACGTGCAGGTTCACCATCCTGATTATCTGGATGATCCCAGTGTCGTTAATAGTTTTGCCGAGCCCGATGCCCGCTTTCTTAAGGCACTGCAAGCCCCCGAAGTGACAGGCTGGGCGATGCGGGTAAAGGTTCCTGCCGTCATTTCCAGCGAACGAGATACTCGTGGTATCACCTTGTTAGGTGTTGATGCTAAATCTGAATTGCAGATAAGCTTTGATATTCAGGACATGGTCGCAGGTGAGTTTCTCCATGAAGAGAATAGTCGAGGTGTTGTTGTCGGGGCCAAGCTGGTTGAAAAATTGGAAACCAGACTGGGTAAACGCATTGTCATCATGACTCAGGATCCGGATAACAACATTGTCGACAGAGGCTTTGTTATTTCTGGTGTATACCGATCCGATATTCCCGGTTATGAAGAACTCTATGTTTATGCTGACAGGCGGTTAATACAGAAAATGTTGGCTATTGAACAGAAGATCTCTGAAATTGCCATCACAGGAACAGATTATCGGGACAATACTCGCCTTAAAGAGGCTATTAGCGCATCAGCGCCCGCAAATTTGCAAGTTCAAACATGGAAAGAACGAGACAATTACCTGGCGACCATGGTGGATGTGATGGATGGTTTCATTCTGGTGTGGATTATCGTTATTTTTCTGGCGCTTTCGTTTGGCTTAATCAACACCCTGATCATGGCGGTATTTGAGCGCGTGCGGGAAATTGGACTGATGCGAGCCTTGGGGATGCGGGGTTCAAGTGTATTGCTGATTATCTTACTGGAGTCCTTGCTATTGTTGTTGCTGGGCTTAGCGGTAGGTAATTTGACCGCGTTGGCGAGCATATTTTTGATTAAAGACGGCATTGATGTGTCAGCGGTGGCGGAAGGGATGGCCATGTTTGGAGCTGGCACGGTACTGTATCCGGCATTGGAGTTATCTGATTTGGTGCTGGCTAATGTTGTGGTGATTATTCTGGGATTATTAACCTGCTTATATCCTGCCTGGCGGGCGTCTCGCTATGATCCTATTGTCGCTTTGAATAAGCATTAATCAGGAAAAACGAATGAGTGAAATTACCTGTAGCAATGTCAGTAAAACCTTTATTCAGGGTGATGCTCAAATAAAAGGTCTGGATAACGTTAGCCTGACCATAGATAAAGGCGAGTTTGTCTGCCTCTCCGGCCCGTCGGGCTCTGGCAAAACAACGTTACTCAATACCTTGGGTGGCTTGCTTTCGCCCGATCAGGGGGAGATCTCCATCGGCAATGAAAATATGACCAGCCTTAATAAAGACGCCTTAGCGGATATGCGATTACATCGGATTGGTTTTGTCTTTCAGTCTTATAATTTGATCCCGGTGTTATCAGCCCGAGAGAATGTAGAGTTTGTTATGCAAGTGCAGGGCATAGCAGCGAACGAGCGGCAACAAAAGGCTATAGCTATGCTCAAAGAAGTCGGGCTTGAAGGGATGGAGAACCGTCGGCCCTCTGAACTTTCTGGAGGACAGCAACAGCGAGTGGCGGTCGCTCGTGCAATTGTCAGTAATCCGGCGTTAATTCTGGCCGATGAGCCGACGGCAAATCTGGATTCCCATACAGCGGAAAATTTAATGGGGTTGTTAGAAACGCTAAACCATAAACATCAAATTACCCTGGTGTTAGCCACGCATGATCCTCGTATAATGAACTATGCTCGCAGGCAGATAAAAATGGAAGACGGCAAGATCATTGCCGACTATCCGACCAGTATGGCACCCGACGAACCGATGGCCGCGCAATCATGAAACCTGGCGGGGTGGGTTACATTGTCACTTCCATGGCGCTACTATGTTCAGTTGCCTCTGCCGAGGAGCTGGATTTTTCCTGGCACGGTCACCTCAAAGGTCAGCTTAATTATCAGACTTACCCTAGTGACAGTTTGATAAATCAATTGGGTTATAACGATACACTGGATATTAATAGTGATACTCGTCTTGGCTTAGACAGCAGTATGGGAGCCTGGAAACTGAATGTGGATTATCAGTTCATCACTCTGGCAGGTGATAGCTATGAGCTTGCCCAACGTTTACCCACTAATCCACTGTTACCAGCCAGAGAAATCAATGATGACCATCGTTTATTCGACCTCACCCATGTCATCACAACACAAGATCGCCATGCACTCGTTCAGCGACTCGATCGGCTCAACGTAAGTTACCATTTTGATAACCTGGTACTCAAAGCAGGCCGACAAGCCATCAGTTGGGGCAACGGACTTATCTATGCCCCGATGGACTTTTTCAATCCGTTTTCCCCCGCGTCAGTAGATAAAGAATATAAATCAGGGGACGATCTATTGTATGGCCAATACCTGACAGAGAGTGGTGATGATGTGCAATTTGTCTGGGTTGGCAGAAGGGATGAGCAGGGCAACGTCTCATCGAATGTTGATTCTTTAGCTGTTAAGTATCATAGCTTTGGTGAAGAGTCTGAATGGGATTTCCTGCTGGCTGAGCACTTTGAAGATGATGTGGCCGGGCTGGGTTTTGTTTCTAACATAGGTAGCGCTGTCTGGCGCAGCGATGTAACACTGACCAGAACGACAGATAAAAATGTCTGGAGCTTTGTCAGCAACTGGTCTTATTCCTGGATGTGGGCAGATAAGAACATGAGCGCTATTGCGGAATATTACTATAACGGCTTTGGTCAGACCGGAGGCAATTACTCAGCCGCCGCGCTGGCAAATAACCCTGCATTATTAAGCCGGCTTGAACGCGGCGAGCTGTATACGTTAGGAAGGCATTACCTGGCGTCTTCGCTGACCATTGAGATGTCACCGCTCTGGTTGCTGCTCCCCAGCGCCTTTGTTAATGTCTCTGACACATCAGCGTTATTTCAAGTTATTAGCCAACATGATATCGAGCAGGATTTGCAGCTGTTGCTTGCTTTTAATCTGCCAGTGGGGGCTAAAGGCACCGAGTTTGGCGGTGTTGAGGTTAGCTGCGAACTTGCAGGCGATAGTCAGACCTGTAACCTGGCGACCGATCTGAGTTTACAAGCCCAGATAGCCTGGTATTTTTAGTGGCTTACTACGATGGGTATGATTAAGGCCGTAACGAAAGCTTAACCATCACGATGCCGTGATCAGTACTCTCGCTGTCTCGTTCATAAATAGGATTAATCAAATGGCGATCATAGCAATGGTAATCGCTGACTTCGAACAGGCTTGAATGGTGCTCTGCATCAAATTCACATGAGAGCAGGATGTAATCCAGCACGGAACCTTTAGCATAGTAATAGTAGCTTGCGGGACGGCCAGTCTCTGCTTGGAAAGAGTCGGTTGCTTGAAAATAATCAGTCGCCCGGTAAAGGTCCCATGCATCCTTCAGACGATATTTGGCTAACAATAATTCGCTTTCGGCATCAGATTTCTGTCGCAAAGATCGCGTTAACAAATGAGATAATACACCACCATCCAGACTGTCATTAAAGTCACCCATCAATATCATGGGGTATCCGGTACGTTCGCGGCGCTCGATCATATTGGTAAAAAGTAATGCGGCCTCGGTACCGCGCTGCATCGCGGATCCCCAGTTACCGGATATTTCCGTTTTCAGCGCCTGAGCGATGAGGGTAGATTTAGCAGAGTTATCATCTGCACTGTCTTGCTCCAGCATCGGACGCTTTGATTTGAAATGCACAACGTAGCAATCACATCGGCCAATATAAGGAAGCTCAATGGTTGCGCGCAGCGGCTGGCGGCTGAAAGCAAAATCTTCCTTCAGGCCCATCGCAACAGCAAGCTCGGTGTCGGGAGTGACGGCTGATAATTCAGCAATAGGGTAGCGGGAAGCTATCGCCACCACAGGGCTTTGATAAATATAATCGCTAATGATTTCTGCCTCGTCGATCACGGCAAAATGCTCATACCCCTGTTTATGAACTAACTGCTGCAGTGACTCGGGGCTGAATACCTCCTGAAAACCAATCACATCGGGCTGATGCTCTGCTAGGTAACGACTGATCCATCCCTGCTTTTTCTGCCATTGCTCCTGGCTGTAGATCCTATCAAACTCATAAAAAGCCGAAGGTGGCTCGAGATAATTAAATAAGTTAAAAGTTGCGACCTTAATGGTGCAGGCTGGATTTGAGCTGGGCGTATTATCTTGTAGCAAATCAGAAGTCTCGGTAGCAGTATGAAACTGAGGGTTATTATACTGATTGGTATTATAACTGAAATGGTCAAGATCCGTCATCCCTGGCTGGCTTGAGACTGACATCGAGAGATAAAGTCAGCTTGAAATAATCAATCTATCGCCCCACAGAAGGTAATAGACCAGGGATCCATTATGCACGGAATTATTCTGTTATGAAGAACATTGCTAGTATGTAAGCCCTTCAAATTTGATCGTAATTGGGTACCAGGAATAGTGCTTCTATTTCAGATTATTATTTACAACGTTTTATTTACAGCTTGATATGTGCGTAGTGGAGTATATTGTGGTGAAGGAATATACTTTCTGAACCCGCTATCGCGAAGATGGAGTTTGCACCCATGACTAAACCTGATCCTAAAAAGCCATTCAAACATATTCGCACTACGGACATTAGAGGGATTGCCCAATTGGCAACTCAAGCCACGATGGGCGTGACTCGTGTTGCAGAAGGCGTGCACCAGTCGGTATTGAGTACATTGGGCGTTCCCGGTGGTAAAGCACAGGGGCAGACCCGCGGCATTACAGGTTTGGTCTACAAGAGTATCCTCAATATCACGCAGTTACTGGGAAAAGGGGGCGATGCGGTACTGGTAAAGCTACAACCCCAGCTAGAATCACTTGATAGCGACAAACCCGGAACACCCCAGCGCGAAGCTGTACTCGCGGCACTTAATGGCCTGGTCGGTGATCGACTGGTTGCCAGTAACAATCCGTTTGCAACGCCCATGACCTTGCGCTATCAGCGCAAAGCGTTGAATTGGCAGTCTATGTTGTCAAGATCAGATGCGGTGTTGTCAAGCTCAGAAGTTAAGTCATCAAAGTGTGAGGCTGAGTCGCTAATGCCTGAAGCGACGGGCAAGATCGTGCTGATTATTCATGGTTTGTGTATGAATGATCTGCAGTGGTGCGTGCAGCATGAAGAGCAGATGGTCGACCATGGTGAAGCCCTCGCTTCGGCTCTGGGTTATACCCCGGTTTATCTGCGCTATAATACCGGCTTACATACGTCGCAAAATGGGCGTGAACTTTCGGCACAGCTGGAACAGCTGATCACACACTGGCCCACGCCGATTGAAGAGCTGACCGTGGTGGCCCATAGCATGGGCGGTTTGTTGACCCGCAGTGCGGTTCACTATGCGAATCAAGCGTCTTTACACTGGCCTGAGTGCCTGAAAAATATCGTGTTTCTTGGCACACCACATCATGGTGCTCCGCTGGAGCGGGCTGGAAATTGGGTGGACGTGATTTTGGGCAGTACGCCTTACACTGCGCCTTTTTCCGCGCTTAGCGGGCTGCGAAGTGCCGGCATTACCGATCTGAGGCATGGTCATGTCGTGGACGAAGACTGGCATGGTCACGACCGTTTTCACCGTAAACCGGATAACCGTCAAATTATACCTTTGCCTGAGGGAGTGGCTTGCTATACCGTTGCAGCGACCACGGCAGCCAAACGCAGTACATTGGCCGATCGCCTGATTGGCGATGGCCTGGTGCCGCTACACAGTGCGTTGGGTATGCATAACGATACCCAGCGAAACCTGGAGTTTGAAGAAGCATCGCAGTGGATTTTCTACAGCATGAACCACATGGAGTTATTGAGCAGACCCGAGGTGACCCGTCAGCTGGTGCAGTGGCTGACACCGATACAAGACTAAGGTTTGGGTATATGGTTTAGCACTTTGCTTGGCGTTGCAAAAAACCGGGCACAGCAGCTTTTGCCTTGCGTGAGACTTCTTGCATCAAAGAGAAAGAAGGGGCAGATAGTTGATACTGCTTATCCATATCCTCTAACATCAGTAGCCACAGTTTTGCCGTCACCTCTGAATCGGCCAATGCCCGGTGAAAGACGCCATCATTATCGATGTTCTTGTATTCAACTAAACTGCCAAGTTTATGATTAGGCGCGTGCGGGTAAAGACGTCTCGCAATCAGCATCGAACAAGCAAACTCACCACCATAATTACGCTGAATATTATTCAGCTCGGCATCAAGAAAGCGCTGGTCAAACGAAGCGTTATGAGCGACTAAATTGTAATCACCGATAAAATCAGCAAACTGATCCATGACTTCATCACAAGGCGGGGCCGTTCGTAGCATGTTATTGGTAATGCCGGTATAGCGTTCAATAAAACTGCTTACCCGAAAGCCTGGATTCATTAGCTGTTGAAAGCGATCAACCACTTCTCCCTGTTCTATCAATACCGCACCAATCTCAATTGCGCGATCCCCTTGATTTGGCGATAAGCCGGTGGTTTCAAAATCGAGCACGATGACGGTGTTTGCAGTTTGGGATGTTGTCACGATAGAAAGCCTGTTTGTCTTAAGTTCTTTAGAAGTACGTATTGTATAACGTCGAAATGCAGAGTTCACGTATCTTGAAGCGGTTTGGGGATCTATGCGATGGCAGTGATATGAAGCCAGTTATATAGCGCCAGATATGCATGGTGTTATATGTGTTGGTGGTATTTATCGCTCTATTGTTGATGCGTTAAACATTCCTTGCGTGAATTAAATTCATATTATATATGGCTGACACTTGCCGTGTTGGAGCTAAATAATGAGTTAATATTTATTTACATATTTTATGCTGTATATTTCAAAGTGTGACGGGGTATGTTGATTGTGATCATGCATCTGTGCTTCTGGGTGGGTAATACTGCCGCGCAGTAACCTAGAGGCGTTATACATGACAATAAAAAATTCATTGGTATCACAGCTATTGACTCGTCGAAAGTTTATGAAAACTTCGGCAGCAGTCACAGGCGCGGCGGCTGCCGCAAGCTCATTGACTCTCCCATTTAAAGCTCAAGCGGAGTCTGCAGAAGCAAGCCTGTCTAAGGAAGAATCTATTAAGTACAGTGCCTGTTTGGTTAACTGTGGCAGTCGTTGCCCATTTAAAGTGCATGTGAAAGACGGCGTTGCCGTGAAAATTTCGCCTGAAGATGGTGTTAATGAGGCTATTTTTGGCCAACATCAGATCCGCCCGTGTTTACGTGGACGCTCGGCACGCTGGCGTACCTATAACCCTGATCGTTTGAAATACCCGATGTTACGTGTAGGAAAACGAGGGGAAGGAAAATTCAAGCGTATCAGCTGGGATGAAGCAACCACTATTGTGGCGAAAGAGCTGCGTAGTGTCATCGATACTCATGGTAATGAAGCTATCTATTACCAATATGGTTCAGGAACAACGGGCGCAAACTTGCAGGGACGAAATACCTGTAAACGCCTGCTAAACCTTGCCGGTGGTTTTCTGGATATGCACAACACCTATTCAGAAGCTCAGCTGAACACTATTCAGCCATACGTGTTTGGACAAGCAAAAAACATTTACGGCACCGAACAACAAACCTTGTTTGCTGAAATTAAAAACTCTGATTTAGTGGTTATGTTTGGTCAGAACCTGGCAGAAACACGCATGTCGGGTGGCGGGCAAATCGCTGAAATCTACGATGCATTAGCGCAAAGCAACGCGAAAGTGATCATCATTGATCCCCGTCGTACCGACAGTGTGACAGCATTCGACAGCGAATGGCTGCCAATTCGCCCGGGTACAGATGCGGCGCTGGTTGCAGCAATCGGTTATACCCTGATTAAAGAAGATTTAATCGATGACGAGATGTTGAAGCAATATACCGTCGGCTGGGATGAAAAAACCTTGCCGGCAAGCGCTTCAACCAATGCTTCATACAAATCATATATTCTTGGTCATGGCAGTGATAACACAGCCAAAACACCCGAGTGGGCCAGTGAACTGACCGGCATTCCGGCCAATCGCATTAAGCAGCTAGCGCGTGAAATTGCCAATGCGAAAGCCGCCTGGATTTCACAAGGCTGGGGTGTTCAGCGTACCCAAACCGGTGAGCATGCCGCTCGTGCCATCATGATGTTACCTATCATGACGGGTCAGTTTGGTCGTCCAGGTACGAACATTGGTACTTGGGGGGGAAGCGTAGGCTACCCACTGTCAGGCCTGGCGATCCCAAATCCGGTTAAGGTGTCTATTCCATGCTTCCTATGGACAGACGCGATTGTACGCGGCACAGAGATGACTGCGGCAGCCGACTACATTAAAGGTAAAGATCGCCTTAGTTCTAATATTAAATTCCTTTGGAACTATGCAAGTAATATCTCGGGTAACCAACATTCAGATCTTAACCGTACCCATGAAATCCTGACCGATGAATCACTGTGTGAGTTCAATCTAGTATGGGATAACCATATGACAGCATCGGCAAAATATGCCGATTTACTGTTGCCTGACGTGTCGACGTTAGAATCTGATGATTTAATCAACAACTCTTACCAATCGGGCTCTTATCACTATCTGGTTCGTTTACAACAAGCTGTTGAACCAATGTGGGAAAACAGAGCGACCTATGATGTTCTGGCCGAGATTGCAGACAAAATGGGCTTGAAAGAACAATTCACTGAAGGACGCACGTACCAGCAGTGGGTTGAGCATGCATACAACGAAGTACGTAAGCGTGAGCCACAGCTACCGTCATTTGCTGAAACCGATGGCATGGGCATTATTGACCGCCGTATCGCAGATAGCAGTAAACATATTGCCTTGAAAGATTTCCGTGATAACCCGACTGGCAATCCGTTGAATACTCCTTCGGGAAAAATCGAAATCTACTCTGAGGCATTGGCTCAGGTCGCGAAAGAAAGAGAAATCATGCCGGGGGATAAGATCACCCCAATTCCAGAATATCACCCTGCCATTGAAGGTATTGAAGACCATGCCATGCTGGAGAAATATCCACTGCAGCTGACAGGCTTCCATACCAAAGGTCACTGTCACTCAACGTATTCGTCAGTTGCTCAGCTACGAGAAGCTGCGCCAGATGCAGTCTGGATGAATTCGCTTGATGCTCAAAGTCGAAACATCAAAAACGGCGATATTGTCGAGCTTTACAATGATCGTGGTCGTATGCGGATGCCGGCAAAAGTCACGGCTCGTATTATGCCCGGTACTGTCGCTGCGCCTGAAGGTGCATGGGCAAAAACAAATAAAGAAGGGGTTGATGTTGGTGGCTGTATAAATCGCCTTACCACTCAACGACCAACCGCTTTGGCGAAAGGTAACCCGCAACATACCAATCTGGTTGAGATCAAGCGTGTCTAAGGAGATGAAATAAATGAAGCAGTATGGTTTTTATGTTGACTCCTCTAAGTGCACTGGCTGTAAAACCTGTCAGGTAAGTTGTAAGGATGAAAAAGATCTGGATGTGGGGCCTAAATTCCGCCGCGTCTATGAATATGGTGGTGGTATCTGGCAAAAGCAGGGCAATGCATGGGTGCCGGATGTCTTTAACTATTACCTTTCTATTTCTTGTAACCATTGTGCAGAGCCAGCCTGTGTATCAGGTTGTCCGACAGGCGCAATGCATAAGCGCAAAGAAGATGGTCTGGTCGTTGTTGATCAGGATGCGTGTGTCGGGTGTCGTTATTGTGAAATGCGTTGCCCGTACGGCGCACCTCAGTTTGATACCGAGAAGAAAGTGATGACCAAGTGCGATGGTTGTTATGAGCGAGTTGCTGAAGGACTAAAGCCCGTTTGTGTTGATTCTTGTCCACAACGCGCATTGGATTTTGACGATATCGAAATCATACGTGAGCGTTATGGTAACGAGAATGCCATTGCACCACTACCGGATCCGGCTCTGACACGCCCAAGCTTTGTTATTAAGCCTCACTCAAATGCAAGGCCAACCGGCGATGAGTCCGGTGAAATCCAAAACCCGGAAGAGGTATAAGATGCACGAACTACCATTAGTCTTTTTTACTGTTTTTGGCCAGGCTGCGGTGGGTATTTTCCTGCTGTCATTCCTGACTTTCAGCATGGGGCATATCACGTCTGCCCAACTTAAAGTTGCCAACCTGAGTGCGACAGTGCTACTTGCAATCGGTTCGGCGATTGGTGGTCTGCATATGGGCCAGCCTTTACGAGCGTTAAACCTACTGGCAGGCCTAGGGCGATCGCCAATGAGTAACGAAATCGTTCTCAGCGGTGTTTTCTTTGCATGTGCGGGTGCAACTGTATTGCTTTCACTGAAAAGCGAACAGGAAAAGCTACGCAAATTATGTAATGCCTTAACGGTTATCAGCGGCCTTTTGTTTGCGTGGTCGATTACTCAGGTCTATCAGCTGACAACGGTTGCTAGTTGGGATACAGCACATACCTCGTTACAAATGTGGCTGACGGTACTGGTGACTGGCGGTATGTTTGCGGTGCTGTTTGGCGCGAAGAAAATCGGTGCTGTGGCAGCATCCGTCGGGGTACTGATATCGATCGCGTCAAAACCGGATTACATTGGTTTTGTGACAGAGCAAGTGCCAGCTTTAGCGGCCCAGCAGCATACATTGTGGGGTATTCAGGCAGTGACGCTGGTCATTGGCATGGCTATTTGTCTGATTGCACTTGTTCGTAGCAACACAATGAAACCGGCTCTTATGTGCGGTGCAGCTGCGGTACTTGTCGGGGAGTTGATTGGCCGAATTGCTTTCTACAACCTGTGGGCAATTCCTATGTAATACCGATTGGTATCGTGTCCATCAATATGATTCAGCCAGCCGCGGGTTGGCTGAATCACATTTACTTTCAAATTCAGAATGAGTGAGACCCTGATGATAGCTGTAGTTCCCCGGATCTTAGGCACGCTATTTTATTATTCGCCAGACAAAGAGCCTGCAAGCCAGATGTTACCTGCCGTGGCAGAATTACCCGAATTTTTTAGCTGGCAACAGATTGAAACCGTACAACCACTTTGCCAGTTAGCAGGGAATATTGCTCCTGCTGCGTTAATTCATGATTATTCAGTACTGTTTGAAGGTTTAGGTGACATGCCTGCACCACCCTGGGGCTCTGTGTACCTGAATAGTGAAAACATGGTGATGGGAGAGTCGACCCAGGCCTACCGAACCATATTGGCCAGAGAATCGCTGGCGATGGATACCGGAATGAACGAGCCTGAAGATCAGTTCGGATTGATGTTGTTAGCGCTGGCGGCATTGCTGGAAGCTGAGAAGTCGGACGCAGCCGCCGAACTGATAGAGCACCATTTGCTGCCTTGGGCTTTTCGTTATCTTGATTTAGTTGAGCAAGCACCGGTAGAAAGCCCGTTTTATCCAATGCTGGCTAAAATCACCCGTCATTATCTCTGTGATATTCAGCAGCTGCTAGCGCTGACGCCGCCGACTGTTCAGTTATACCGTTGATGAAGAAAGAAAAATATTATCAAGCCTATCTTGATCATAATACTATCAGCAGGCGGGGGCTATTCCGTGGTTTGCTGAAGGGTATGAATAAAAGCCATCAGCTTGCGGATCAATACCAGCCTGTTGATGATCGGGTGCGGCCACCGGGAATGACGGACCCGGCGTTGTTTTTACACCGCTGTACAGGGTGTGGCGACTGTGAACGGTCATGCCCGGAAGGGCTTATTATTATGCAAGATAATAAGCCTGAGCTTGATTTTACGGCTAGTTATTGTTCACGTTGTGAAGCATGTGCTCATGCTTGCCCTACGGGGGCGTTGCAAACCGGTGAAGCCAAGATTATGGCACGCCCTGTAGTTTCAGCACGCTGCCATAATACTTTTGCATACTGCGCCAGTTGTGCCGACAGCTGTCAGCGATCAGCGATAGAGTGGCGGGGGCAGCAATCACCGATCGTCGATCCTGATAAGTGTGATGGGTGTGGAGAATGCGCCTTTGAATGCCAGCCGAAAGCCATCACGATGGCACTTCAACTGCCTGGCTAGTTGTCGACTTACCGCAAGGTGAGGCTATTTATCCCTTCTGTTGGCGGGTTTTGATTCATTGAGAAACTGTTTCTGGGCTTTATTCATTGCCTTGATGCGTGAGGTGATCGCCCCGTTGATGCTTTTAAACGGGTATCGCTGCTTTGAATCCTGTTCGCCCATTTCCAGCCCGGTAAGTAGCGTCATGACCTGATCGACATGCTCGACGGCCCAAATATGAAAGGTTCCCTCAGCGACGGCCTGACGTATCTCTTCATCAACCATCAGGTGGACAAGATTGGTTTTGGGGATGATCACACCTTGTTCCCCCGTTAATCCGCTGGCGTTGCAGATCTCAAAGAAGCCTTCGATTTTTTCATTGACCCCGCCGATGGCCTCGATATTACCTTGCTGGTCGATGGCACCAGTGAGAGAGATATTCTGTTTCAGCGGGATCTGGGCGATGGCGGACAACAAGGCACAGAGCTCTGCAGCCGAAGCACTGTCACCATCAATCATGCCGTAAGACTGCTCAAAGGTCAGGGTGGCGGTAAAAGAGAGGGGCAGCATTTGCTCATACCGTTCGCGCAAGAAAGCCGTTAAGATCATCACTCCCTTGGAGTGGCTCGGACCACTTAAATCGACTTCGCGCTCAATATTAATCACTTTGCCTTGCCCCAGGTGTACGGTGGCCGTGATCCGGCAGGGGCGACCAAACATGTTTTCATCCACGCTTACCACCGCGAGTCCGTTAACCTGACCCACTTTATTGCCGCTGGTTTCTATTACACTGATCCCGCGATGAATATTTTCCGTAATGCGTTCTTTAAGGTAACCCGTTCGGTATTGCCTTGCTTTAACGGCCTGCTGTACTGCCTGAGCGTCGATCTGGTTATGGTTTTGCTGCTCGGCCCAGTAGTTGGCTTCCAGTAATAAACTCTTTAGATTGCCTCGATGCAGGGTCAGCTTTTCGCCATCTTCCATTTGCCGGGCGGAAAACTCGATCACTTTTGCGATTGCGGTGCGGTCCAGTGGCCGGGTATTTTCTTCGGTTTGCAGCAACTTGATAAATTGACTATAGAGTTGGCATGATTGGGGATCACGATTGATCTCTTCTGAGCAGTCGGCCTGTACTTTAAACAGCTGAGAAAAGTCCGGATCATATTGTTTGAGCAGGTAATACATCATCCGATCCCCCATCAGGATCACTTTCACATCTAGCGGAATGATCTCCGGCTCCAGAGAAGCGATGGTGTTGATACTGAGGAACTGTTCGAGAGGTTGGATCCTGAGCTCTTTAGAAAGTAAGGTGCGTTTAAACACGTCCCAGACAAAAGGCTTGTTCAATAGCTGAATAATATCGATAAGCAGGTAGCCACCGTTGGCTCGGTGGAATGCGCCGGGCTTGATCAATGTGAAGTTAGTAACAAAGGTACCGAACTCGCCCCGATGTTCGATGCTTCCCACTAAATTCACATAGCTGGGGTTGTCTTCATAAATAATGGGTGTCCGCTCAGCCTTACTGTTATCGACAATGATGTTGATTTCATAGGCGGTGAAGGGGTCAAAGGTGACCTTATGACCACTATAGACTTCGACTTCTGTTTCAAGGGTGCCGCTAAAGAGCTTAATGTTATCGAGGACATGTTCCTTAAGGCTGGTGATGTAGTCGTTTACGGTTTTAATTGCCAGCATATCTTCTGGTAAATGCCCGGTAAGGTAGTCGAGCGTCATACCGACAAATTCACGCTCTAGCTGCTCTTTTTTGTCCCTCATGTCCTGATCCCATAACGGAACCTGGTTGAGCAGATTGACCAGAAGCATTCGCAGCTCTTCGATCGATTTATCAATCGCTTTCTGCTCTTTGACTGGCAGTACGGTAAACTCACTTTTAGTGATTACTTTACCGTCTCTTTCCGGTTGGATAAGGTAGCCAGTTTTAGATTTTTTTAACACGCAGCCCTGTTTGTTTGCTTTATGTTCGATGGCTTGGAATGCGGCAATCTCCCTTGCATTTAATTCATTTTGCAGCTGATCGGTACGACGGGTAAAATCTTCACTTTGCAACTGCGAAGGAATGGTATTTCTCAGCTCCTCAATCAGTTGTTTTATTTTACGCCGCAGCCGTTTTCCCATACCTGCAGGTAATTGCAGAGCCGTAGGTTTATTGGGTTCGCGGAAATTATTGACATAACACCAGTCAAAAAGCGCCTTATCCTTATCGTGATGCTCGGCAAGAAGCTGTTGTGTCATGGCGTGTTTACCCAACCCGGTTGAGCCCATGACATAGATATTGAATCCGCTTGATGGGATACCAATTCCTAATTTTACGGCTTCAATCGCGCGGTCGAGCCCGAGAGGACTGGTGATCGGTTCGATTTCATCCGTGGTTTCAAAATCAAAGATCTCGGGATCACAGGCATGAAAGAGCTCGGTGGCATTGAGCTTTTTTGCTTCCGTCAGCGGGGCAGGGTTGCCGCTATGACAGCTACCAACCACCTTATTCTGCTGATTGACTGTTGGCGGTATCTCTTTCATTGGCGTGCGCCATCGGCTAATAGGGATTATGGTGTATATCGCTAAGTATACTAATCGATAGTATTTTTTTCTGAGTTTAATTAAGAGTTTAAAATTCGTCAGTTTCTCCTATCCTTTATTAGGAGGCCAATATGATTGAATTTGACAAGCTATCCGATTTTTTCTCTGTTTTTTATGACTTTAAACCCAATGATGAGATTATTTACCTGGATTTTCACCTTCATACCACGGCATCGGACGGTTTTAATACCACGCCATTTTTTCTTGAATTCTTGAAGGATAAAAAACATCTCATTTCTATCACCGATCATAATGAGATCAGGGGAGCGGTGGCGGTTTCTGATGCCGGAATCAAAAATGTACCTGGTATCGAATTGGGCTGTGAGGATGGTTTTGAGATCCTGGTTTACTTCAGACAGATCAAGGATCTTGAAGAATTCTATATTCAGGAGGTCGAGGGCAGTAAGCATCCCTACAGAATGGCCAGAACCAACAAAGATATTCACTATTTTCTCGATTTGCTGGAAGAAAGGGAGTGTCATATCTCAATTCCCCACATCAACGGTCTTGCGCAGAAAAATTACCTCAAGAACAAGACGTATATTAAAAGTGTTCTCAAAAGGGTCGATGCTGTGGAGACCTATAATCATGCACTGCCAAAGAGAAGGAACATTAATGCTCAGATCATAAGGAATCGATATGAACTGGAGGCAACTTTTGGCAGCGATGCCCATATTAACCGTGAGCTGCTCTCTTTCTTCCGCGTGCTTAACCGGGAGGAAAAACTACATCAGCGATTGATGGATAACCTTTACAAGTTGCCGATGATTTCAGGGCTGGCACATAAGCACCTGGTACACATGATAAAAAAGAGGGAGTAAGCTGGTTTGGGTATATCTGCATGTCGGGCTGAGGGCGAACCAGATGGTTCGCCTTTGCGTTTTACCTGTTTTTATACTTTCTCGTTTTTGGGCTGAATAGGTCGGGCAGGGTTTCCGGCTCTTTTCTAAAGGTTTTATGGCTAACCTTTCTGTGTTTACTGACTTGCCTAAGCAAAGACTTAATCTCTTTTTTATTGTTCGTATTTTTGGTTCATTACATTAGAACCTATAAATCCTGGCACTTAGAATATCGTGCGGAGTCTACTGTAATAATTGCATATAATCGTCAGCCATAAACTTCACTTCAAGATAAGATTGATACGTGAAGTAAGTCAATACCGTGAGTCCTATCGTCACTACAATTTTCCATCTCAGCGTTATGTTCGGGGACATCCAAACCAAAGGTAGTGCAAAAGGCCCGACAATAAAGATGACCAATATGACAAACGACTTTTTTTGATACCACTTATCAGTATTCATTTCTTTCAAGATACTTCCTAATTAACTAATCAAAACGTACTCATCATTAGAGTAGCAATAGAGATGAAAGTTCGTTTATAGCATGGCACTATTGATAGGCGCTCAGAACTTAAAATGAAACAACCTTATCAGCCCATTCGACCATTTTCACCTCATGTCCTTGCTTTAAGCGCACCCCATTCCATGCTGTTTCCGGCTCATTTCTTTCAATTATCATAATCAGCCTCATACATTCACCTCTTTGACTAATTGAATACCCCAATGGTATGGCTTCAGAATTTTACTGTTACCACGAAAATCTAAATTTAACCCATCTGATGCACTGAGTATCTGGTCTTCATCTGGCCGAGTATCAATAGCGGGGCCACGTGGGGTAGGAATGTCCTTTCTCCAGTGAATAATTGCAACAATGCCACCATCTATGAGGATGCGTGATGCTTCTTCAAGAAACTTTCTTTTCTCACTGCAGTGAAGGATATTAAAAAGTAACACCATATCGGCACTATTAGATTCAAGCCCCGTGCCTTGTTCAAGAATATCTCGCAAGCCGAACGTTATATTTAATAAACCAGCCTTTCGAGCATTTCTTTGTGCAATTTCAATCATTGATGGCTCAATATCAAAAGTATAAATATCACTGGCTGATCTCTTTGCGAGTGGCACGGTAAATGTGCCATAGCCGCAACCAATCTCGACGATTGTGGCAGCTTTTTTAGGGAGAGCCAGCCACTCAATAATGCTTCCTATATTGAATAGGCTGTTCCAGTAGATTTCTTCTGGCATCCCGCTGTCTTCGACTTTCATCTTTTTCCCCTTATGTTCATCTAACACCCACAATAAGGTGTGCGTTAGCACCACCTTGATTGCTTGTAAGCATACAAGTCTCATTAACAATCGGACAGATTTGTACTAACTTAGTGTTGACCCGTCTACAGGTCTAGGCTTGATAATCTTGTCTCGGTTAAAGAAAGAGAGCGACCTATGCTAACTGTCAGTCAATTGGCAAAAAACTATCATGTATCACGAACCACTATCCTCTATTACGAACGAGCTGGAATATTTTCACCAACCTGTCGCTCAGAGAATGGTTATCGATGGTACGGTGATAAGGAAATTAAAAGACTCGAAGCAATACTTGCTTATCGTTCTTTTGGTGTGCCAATTACAAACATAGCACCTCTCCTTGACCGACAAGATGATATGGCACAAGAGCAGATTTTGCGTGACCAATTTAATTCTCTTGAACAAGAGATACAGAAATTACGTCAACAACAAAAAGCTATTGTCATGCTATTAGAGCAACCAACATTACTGGAGCAAAACATGGTAAATAAAGCACGCTGGGTCGAGATTATGAAAGCTGCGGGTCTTAATGAGCAAGATATGAAGAATTGGCACAAACAATTCGAGAAAATGGAGCCAGATGCTCATCAAGAATTCCTAGAATCACTAAGTATTGATGCTGAGGAGATCAGAAAAATTCGAGGCTGGTCACAAGCATGAGTTAAGTTAGTCGTGCGACTCAATTGTTGGGTCGCACGCGTAACATTGTATTGAACAATCTGAGTTAGTACATCACACCGCGATGCAGCACCACACATAATTAGAAGTTCAACCACAAAAAAGATGATGCTGTTTTTGTTCTTAGAACACGACAACGGCATGACAATAAATAGTCGGTTTTATCTGATCCAGTAGCGTACTTCTTGCATATCAAGAAAGGCTTTAGCATTGTTACCGTGCAACATCGCAATCGTGCTTAAAATCCCCGCTTGCACGCAATTACTGCCAGCTACCGTCACCTGAGCCGGTCCACCGGAGACCGGCCAACCCGTGCGCGGGTTCAAAATATGGCTATAGCGAATATTATCTTTCAATAAATAACGGTGAGCATCGCCGCTGGTGGCAAGGCCGCCCTGACGCAATATTAAAAAGCCACGTTTAGCTGAGCCTTTTGTTGACTCAAATCCAACTGACCAGCTTTCGCCCGAAACTTTAGGTTTACTCACTGCAAGATCACCACCAAAATTTACCAGCACCGAAAGAGCAGGGGCTAACCTGGCAAGTTCGGTGGCAACGCGATCGACGGCGTACTCTTTTCCAATACCGCCAAAATCGATCTCCATTCCACCCGGTACGATAATCGTATTGGCGTCAAAAGATATTTTCTCCCACCCGATATTGGGAAGAAGCCGATCAATTTGCTGCTGTGATGGCACATTGTCACTACCATCAAACTTCCAAGCGTTTCTAAGCACGCCAGAAGTAAGGTCAAACAATCCACCGCTAATCTCAAAACAGGTATCGGCAAAACTCAGCAAACTGAATGTTTCGGGATCTATCGACACCGGTTTTCCGTTACTGTGGTTGATCTGATAACACAAATTATCCGACCGGTATCGGCTGAACTTAGTTTCAATATCTGCTGTTATTTGCTGGGCACAATCAAGCAGCTCTTTTGCAAAGGAGTATTCGCAAGGTTCAATCAGAACTTCACATAAACTGGCCATCGCGGTGAAAGTTCCGTGCCAATGGCCATTTTTCCGTTCCAGTCGGTTTATGAGAGTATCCATGCTATTCGCTTAAAAGTGATAATTTAGCTGAAGAATAACAGCTTGCACATCCGGATACAGATCAAGTCCAGAAAGTTGCCCTGGCGCACTAAAGCCAGCATCTTCAGGCTGCTGCATGTAGTACTCAAGCCGCACCGACACTTCCTGGCTATTATTAAGCAACATGCCGTATTTTAGCCCAACGGTATAGGTGTTCATTTTACCTAAGCGATAATCGGCACTTGCGTAAGTTGGTACTGATTCACCTTCCATCAGGAACGGCGCATAAAAATCCGCCTCTGATTGGCGATAAAAACGCAGATGTGGTTCCAGATAATGTCCCGATCCAAACTGATAGTTATACCGGAAATCGATGGTATGAGATTGTATTTCCCAATCATCAAACATATAGCGATAACCAATATCTAATACCTGTCCATTCAAATAAGCTTTGGTTTGCCAAAACAGAGCGTGTTTGGTTCGTGAGTCGGGTCGATTTTCATAAAGGTGCCGTTGTGCTGCGCCTTCATCATCAACCACACTGATAAGTTTGAATGGATCGGTTAGGTAACCATCGACCTGAGCAAAGCTATAGTTCAATGAAGTAATTAACCCGCGATTAATTACCTGACTGACACCAAAGTTGAGCTCTGTGGTAGTTTTGGTATCGCTAGTTTCGCCTCGCGTGGCATTAAAAGCTTCTCGATACGCCGCTTCAGAAGCAAAGTCTTCTCGTAACACCATTGCAGTCAGTGGTTCAGGGATCCCCCCCTCCGGCTCAATGGTATCGAAGTATCCGCCGAGCCCCATCGTGAGTACGGTGTTATTTTGATTTAATGAACGACTAAATCCAATATTGGCTCCCAGTGATAAGTAGTCATACTCTTTACTGATATGAACTCCGGTAGACCAATCCCAATCTCTGTTGATTGGTGACGTCCAGCCTGCATTTAACTGTACCCGCGTATCCTGGAAAGTATCATCTAGCGGCGTATCACCGGGGGCGACCGTATAGCTACCATTGCCGGAAGGACGGGTAAAAGTTTGCGCTTCATTCTGTGGTACAGCGCCGTTTGGCGACGCACCAGTGAGTGAATCCACCGTCAGTTTCAGACTCAATATCTGATCATCACCATTGGTTTGGGTAGCGCCAAACATCCCTTCGAGAGCGCTAACACGGTTGTCTCCCTCACCGTAATACATAATTGCGGTATCATAATCCCACTCAGCTGCCGTGTTATCTTCTTCTGCTTGCACGGTGGGATTGAGTAAAACTTGGCTAGCAACCGCTAAGGCTCCGCTGATCTTTCCCAGTTTGTTTAATTGCATCCGCAACCTCCTGCAGCACTTCCCCGTCCGCCACTGCTGGCTTCTTTACTGAAATAAATATGATCATCAAAGCTTTTATCGATCTCATTGGCTTGCAGCTCCATTCGGGGATCTGCCAACTGATCTCGCTCCCAAGGTTTTACTCCCAAGTTACTACACGAACAAAGAAACCCTAAGCTTCCGATCAGAAGCAGCCTCTTAATAACAAGCATGAACACTCCTTGTGTAACCATCGCTGGTAATGTTAATTCTTGAGAAGTTGTGAAATCTGTTGTTTTAGCTCTGCGCTCTGGCTTGTTTTAAAGCCAAGATGTTGACCAACAATTTCACCATCTTTAATGAGATAACTGGTAGGCATTCCCGGCACCTGATAGGCGCTAGCAATATTGCCATCGGGATCATACACAACGGTAAAGTCTGCGGGATTATCCCCTAAAAATTGCTCGGCTTTACTGCGGTCTGCATCAACGTTGACCGCGACAACTGTCAGTCCCTTACTTCCAAATTCAGTTTGCAACTGGTTCATAAACGGGAAAGAGTAGCGGCAAGGGGTACACCAACTTGCCCAAAAGTCGAGATAAACCCAGCCCTGCTTAGATAACGCGACCAATGATGTTGCCGGTTGATTCATTGATGCCGGGATAACAAAATCAGGCGCTGATTTCGGTGATGCTGAGGAAAAGAAACTGGATAAGACAAGGGTTAATGCAACCAACCCAAAAGGTAGTTTGTTCATAAGGCAATCCTTGCTGTTAACTTGTAACAAAGCGTAACAATATTAGCTTGTTACAAAAAGCCCAAGAATTCAACAAATTCACAACGCTTAATTCAGCTTTTCTCGTTGGCAATACAGGTAAATATGTTGAGTTAGTTCATTTTAGTACTTGAGCAGGAAATGGCAGTGTCCTCCTTACTTTATGAAAAGAAACAAATTAATATACGAACTACTTCACATGGCGTTTAGGAGTTCGTAAGGCATTGAAACATTTTGATTTCAATTTACTCAGAGTGCTTGAGGTGCTGCTGGAGGAGCAAAGCGTAACGGCTGCTGCATCGCGATTACACCTTAGCCAATCAGCGGTAAGTAAGCAGCTTGCTAGACTTAGAGAAACGTTTGACGATCAATTGTTTGAACGAACAGCCCATGGGTTGAGAGCAACCCCTAGAGCAATGCAATTGGTTCCCGAATTACGCCAGGTTTTGAAACAACTTGAGCAACTTACACGTCCTAGCATATTTGAACCTTCACTGAGTCAAAGAAAGTTTCGGATCCAGCTGGTGGAAACCGCTTATTCCCTGACATACCCATTGTTTATGCCCGATTTGCTTCGTCTAGCGCCTCACGTTAGTCTGAATAGCCAAACATGGAATGATGGAAGTTTAGATAAGCTACTTAAGTGTGAAATTGATATGGGGATCACTTGCCGAGAGTGGGATGACCGTTCTCCTGTACATATGTGTAATATCCCGGAAGAGCTGAGTTATGTTGAGTTAGTGCGTGACCATCCTATATGTATGGTAAGAAGGCATCACCCCTTACTCAACGAGGAATGGAACCTTGATACATTTTTAAAATATCGCCATATACAAGTCACCTTTGGTGGGTTAGAGCACTGGTTACTTGACGATGTATTGAATATCCAACAGCGGTATCGTGACATTGCCGTCAATATGACAGACTTTCATTGTGCGATGCGATTATGTGAGCAAAGTGATTTAATTCTGTGTGCCCCAGCTAAATATGCATCAGAAATGGCAAAACACTATGAACTCCATACTCTAAATATTCCAACTAGATTGGAGCCAGGTGCATATGTTTTGCTTTGGCACAAACATTTTAATCTAGATCCCAGTCATTGCTGGTTGCGGGAGTTAATCGTCAACAGCGTTAATAAGGCGATCTCTTAACCACAAAAATACGGATTTAGTCATAAATGAAGATATGCGAAATTGCTTATTCTGTGTTAGCCATTCTCTAAATAGAACCACTATTCACTCAAATGGCTGCCTTGCCTAAAAGCCAATGAATTCTCGCTGAACTCTGCATCTTGAGGTAGCTTGGGTATATACGGAATCGCCTGAATTCATTGTAACGAGTCGTGCTTGGAATTACTGTGATTTCAGGGCGGCTTAAGGTAATCAAGCATCCCCTAAAGCCCTCCATAATCAAATGTATATTCTATGGTTCAGTCAGGACTGATAGATCCGGCTTATACTCAAAACTTGGGCAAAAATTTTCTATATATGGAAAAGCAAGCCAATGGCCAAGAGAGTGATCCTGACTATTGTCGGGTTGATTATGGTTGTCGGTGTGATCGCCGGTATAAAGGCGCTTCAAATCCGTCGGATGATCGATACTGATGCTGAGTTTGTTCCCCCGCCCGAGACGGTGACCACCGCCGAAGTGCACGCCGAATTCTGGGAATCCCTGCTGACAGCTGTTGGTTCACTGGAGGCTGTTCAGGGGGTTACCGTGGCCGCGGAGCTCCCGGGTAAAGTGGTGCAGATAGCTTTTGAATCGGGAGCTGGGGTCAAAAAGGGGGGATTGCTGGTACGTCAGAACACCTCCTCGGAGCAGGCCCTGTTTGTCGGGGCGGAGGCCCGGGTGGAACTCGCCAAACTCAATCATAATCGCATTCTTGAGCTCTATGAGCAAAAAATCGTCTCTAAGTCCGAACTAGACGCCGCCCGGGCCACCCTTCGTCAGGCAGTTGCCGAGGTCGACAACATTCGTGCCGTCATTGCCAAGAAAACTATTCGCGCCCCTTTTGCCGGCCGCCTAGGCATTCGCCAGGTTGATCTGGGCCAGGTCCTGAGCGAGGGCGATGGGATTGTTTCCCTGCAGGCGTTTGGTCCGATTTTGGTCAATTTTTTCCTTCCACAGCGACACATCTCACAGATAACCACCGGCACAACGGTGAGGGTGACCGCCGATTCGCGCCCGGAT
Source organism: Photobacterium sagamiensis (assembly GCF_050337085.1). Classification (NCBI taxonomy): domain Bacteria; kingdom Pseudomonadati; phylum Pseudomonadota; class Gammaproteobacteria; order Vibrionales; family Vibrionaceae; genus Photobacterium; species Photobacterium sagamiensis. The sequence goes on from NZ_JAKJSP010000013.1 coordinate 44,104, forward strand.
ACGGTGATTGAAGGAACCATTACAGCTATCAATCCTGAGGTTGATGCCACAACCCGGAACGTTCGGGTGCAGGCCACCGTGCCAAATCCAGATGAGCTGCTGAGGCCCGGGATGTATGTCAACGTCGATGTTGTTCTTGCTACTCGGAAAAATGTCCTTGCTATCCCGTCTACTGCCATTCTGTACGCTCCCTACAGTGATTCGGCTTTTGTGGTAGAGAACAACAAGGATGAAGCAATGGCGTCGTCTGGCAAAATCCTGCGCCAGCAGTTTGTACGTCTCGGGGAGAAGCGCGGCGATTACATTTCCGTCCTATCCGGCCTGCAGGAAAACGAGATCGTGGTGAGTAGCGGGGTGTTCAAGCTGCGTAACGGCCAAGCGGTGGTGGTGGACAATACCTTGTCCCCTGATTTCAAGCTAGATCCCAAGCCAGAGAATAACTGATGGCAGATTCATTCTTCGGGAGCAGGCGAGAGGCCGATCTTGACTGTCTTATTTCGAAGACTGTGGCAACGGCTTCATTATGAAATTTACCGATCTTTTCATACGTCGTCCCGTCCTTGCTCTGGTGATCAGTTTCGTGATTATTATTTCCGGCCTACAGGCAGTGCGTTCGCTCAACGTTCGCCAGTATCCCCGTAGCGAGAATGCCACGATCACTGTCAGTACTGTTTATATTGGCGCTAGTGCCCAACTGGTTCGCGGTTTTATCACCACCCCGCTGGAGCGGGTCATCGCTGCCGCTGACGGCATTGAATACATCGAGTCGCAAAGCGCCTATAGCCTTTCGACCATCAAGGTACGTCTCAAACTCAACTATGATGCGACCAAGGCGCTGGCAGAGATCAGTTCGAAGGTGGATCAGGTTCGAAATGATCTGCCCCCGGAAGCCGAAGTCCCGATCCTCAATATTGAGTCGGCGGACAGTGAATTTGCCTCGGCATACCTGAGTTTCAGCTCCGACATTCTTCAGCAAAATGAGATCACCGACTACCTTGTGCGCGTAGTGCAACCGCGCCTCAGTGCCATCGAAGGGGTACAGAGAGCTGATATCCTTGGGGCTCGCACCTTTGCCATGCGGATCTGGCTTAACCCTGAGCAAATGGCAGCTCACAATATCAGTCCGGCCGAGGTGCGCCGGGCTCTGGCCGCCAACAACTTCCTTTCCGCACTCGGGCAGACCAAAGGGGCGCTGATCCAGGTTAACCTTACTGCCAATACCAATTTGAACTCGGTGGAAGAGTTCAAGCGTCTCGTTATCCGCCAGCAGGGCGGTGCCATCGTGCGTATTGAGGATATCGCAGAGGTGGTGCTGGGTGCTGAGGATTACGATACCGAGGTGCGTTTTTCAGGGCAGACGGCCGTTTTTATGGGTATTTGGCCATTGCCCAATGCCAATTCTCTGGATGTCATCAAACGGGTGCGGATCGAGATGGATGCCATCCAGAAGGGGCTGCCCAGCGGTATGGCCGCCCGGATAGCCTATGATGCCACGGCATACATCGACAGTGCGATCCATGAGGTTCTCGAGACGCTGGCGGATACCCTGCTCATTGTGGTGGTGATCATCTTTCTCTTTCTCGGCTCCTTCCGTTCTGTGCTCATCCCGGTGGTGGCCATTCCTCTGTCGCTGATCGGTGCAGTCTTCCTGATGCAGGCTTTCGGTTTCACCGTCAATTTACTCACCCTGCTGGCTGTTGTCCTCTCGGTAGGGTTGGTGGTTGATGATGCCATCGTGGTGGTCGAAAATGTCGAACGCCACCTCAGCGAAGGACAGAACCCCTTTGATGCCGCCATTCTCGGTGCACGGGAGCTGGTCGGGCCGATCATCGCGATGACCGTCACTCTGGCCGTCGTGTATGTACCCATCGGGTTACAGGGAGGACTTACCGGTGCGCTGTTCCGTGAATTTGCCTTTACCCTGGCGGGAGCTGTGACCATCTCCGGTATCGTGGCTCTGACGCTTTCCCCGATGATGTCGGCCAAGCTGCTTAAACCGGGGCTTGAGGATCATGGGTTGGCCGGCAAGATAGCTGGCGGTTTCAAACGTCTTCGTCATTTTTATGGTCGCGTTCTCGATGTGACTCTCAATACCCGTCCCGCCGTTTATATCGTATGGCTCAGTGTCAGTCTGCTCACCATACCGATGTTCAGGATGTCTCCGGTCGAGCTGGCACCCAGTGAGGATCAGGGGGTTATCTTCGGCATTATCGATGCTTCGGCCAATGCAACCCTCGATCAGACCAGCCGTTATGCAGCAGCAGCCAACCAGGCTTTTCACAGTGTGCCTGAGACCGATTTCACTTTTCAAATCACTTTTCCGGCATCCGGCTTCGGGGGGATGGTCACCCGTCCCTGGGACGACCGGCAGCGCACAGTCTTTGAAATTCTTCCCGACATTCAGCAGAAACTCCAGGCTATTCCCGGTATCCAAATGTTTCCGGTAACGCCGGCGGCGTTGCCCGGAGGCGGGCAATTTCCGGTAGAATTTGTCCTTGCCTCAACGGCTGAGTCCGAACAGATCCTTGAGTTTGCCAAGCAGATTCAGTTCAAGGCGATGCAAAGCGGTATATTTGCCTTCCCGCCACTGATCGACGTGAAGATCGACCAGCCGCAGTCTGAATTTGTCATTGATCGAGACAGGGTGGCCGATCTCGGTCTCAGTCTCGAGCAGGTTGGTACTGACTTGGGCGTGATGGTGGGGGGCGATTTCGTTAACCGCTTTGACATCGCCGGGCGCAGTTATAAGGTGATCCCACAGATTCAGCGTGTGAAGCGACTCAATCCCGCCCAGCTGCAAGATATATATATTACCGGGCCCGATGGCGGGCTGGTGTCGCTGTCCACCATTGCCACTATCAAAGACTCTACGGTGCCCAGATCCCTCAATCGCTTCCAGCAGCTCAACGCGGTCAAGCTCAGCGGGGTGTCCGTCCGGCCGTTGAATGAGGCGCTGAGCTTTCTCGAAAACGAGGCGGCCAACATTCTTCCCGACGGGTATGTGCTGGACTACACGGGCGAGTCACGCCAGTTGCGCACTGAGGGGGAACGGTTTCTCCCTGCATTTATCCTTGCTATCACCCTGATTTTTCTGGTCCTTGCTGCTCAGTTCAATAGCTTTCGCGATCCCTTTGTTATTCTCGCCGGCTCGGTGCCACTGGCAATGTTCGGAGCATTAACCTTCACCTTTCTGAAAATGCCAGATCCGAACATCCCATTCTGGACCCAGGGCTGGACGACCACCATGAACATCTATTCCCAGGTTGGTCTAGTCACCCTGGTAGGGCTGGTCTCGAAAAATGGTATTTTGATCGTCGAGTTCGCCAACAAGCTTCAAGAGCAAGGCCTGGCGAAAATCAATGCGGTACGCGAGGCCGCATTGATCAGACTTCGGCCGATCCTGATGACCAGTGCTGCCACCATCGCCGGTCACTTCCCCCTGATTTTGGTGACTGGCGCCGGCGCCGAAGCCCGTAATTCTATTGGATTGGTATTGGTAGGAGGCATGGCTATCGGGACTCTTTTTACTCTCTTCGTCATTCCCTCTATCTACATGTTGGTTGCCCGGGACCAAGCAAAAGGAGAGAGGCATGATTAATTTGGCCACCTGCATAGAGGTGATATCTTGCCTCTGATTTTCCATTTTGTTTGATGAGCTTGGATTGAGATAGTTTGATTCTAATAACTCAAAGTTGAACTGATAGCGATATTTGCGGCTCGAGGATATTGCGTAAGTACAGTTGGCCTGGATGAGCAGATGATGAGAATATCAACATGTTTTTAAGTTTGGCTTGTGATAATAGCGATAGTAGCCCACCAAATTACTGGTAATAAAGAGTACCTCAAGGAGGACCGCGGTAGGGGAAGCGATTAGGCAGTTATGTACAATCCAGCAACTGGTGGCCAGGATCATAAATTGGCGCAGTTGTTTGTCTTCTTTGGAAAAGGCTGCTGCATTTTGGAAAAGAGATGCCGCACAGCTAATCAAGCTGATATAGCCAGCATAAGTGACATATGTGACGATGAGTGAGCTTAGTGAAAATAGCACAACCACTTTTTTCGAGGTTGTGAAAAGGCTCGTAATATAGCGGATTGCAGCAAGGGCCATTAACCCTGCAGCTGTCCACTGTTCTAACAGGACAAAATGAAGTGAGATTAAACTCACGGCAATCACAAAACAGCGGACAATTTTATGCCTTTCTTTGAACTGGAAAGAAAATAAATCGAAACAAGCTGCGAAGCCTATGACTATCTGAGAGAGAATAAAAGCACTCATTATGGTCGATTCCTTTTCTATTATTCTGCGGGTATGGACTGTGTTTTCTTCTCATGGCGAGTCCAACAGATATTTTAGGCATGGTGAAGTACCTGTCGAAGACCGAAGCGTATTCAGTGGTGAGCGAATTAATGCGATAAACGAAGCTTAATGTATAATTTAGGATGAAGTATAATGATATATATTCTATTAGTATGAGTTTAACTAATAATGAAATTACCCCCACTTCGTGCCGTCCAATATTTTGAAGCGGTAGCTCGGTTTAATAGTTTTTCTAAAGCCGCAGAAGCACTTAACGTGACCCAAAGTGCAGTGAGCCATCAAGTACGATTGTTAGAAGAATACCTTGGCGAAAATCTGTTTGTTCGTAAGGGAAGGCTATTATCACTGACACCGATTGGTGAGCGGTATTTTGATGATGTGAGCCCTTCTTTGCTTAATATTTCACAGGCAAGTCAGCAAATTCGAGAGGGAGAAGGAGGGAAGATCCGCCTTGCACTTTACAGTGCATTGGCCGTGAAATGGCTGATCCCACGCTTAGAAAACTTGCGTCAGTTGCACCCTGAAATCGAGTTAACACTGAATATGGTGGCGGATGAACCGGAATGTAGCGATCAAGTTGCTGACTGCTTTATTACCGTGATGCCCCCGAAGCGAAATTTTGTCAGTGAGTTTCTGTACACCGAACGCTTATACCCCGTCTGTAGCCACAAACTGTGGCAGCAAATCCAAGATAAACCCTTGCCCGAGGCGCTTTGGCAGCATCCGCTGTTGTCAGTTGAATCTATTTTAAAAGCGAAAGGTAAAGACTGGCAGCACTGGTGTGAGCGGGGTGGGTTTGAGCTACCTGCGACAGCTAATATGAGTTACTTTAGCCATATGCTTCTGGCGGCTGAAGCTGCACGTTATGATCAAGGTATTACGTTTCTCAATAATTACCTGATGACCGATCAGGATAGACAGCAAAACTTGGTTCGTATTCCCATGCATGATCTGCCCACTGGCGATGACTTTTATTTTGTTTATAAGAAAGCACGGGCTAATCAGTCAGAAATAGTGACCCTCGGACGTTGGCTTAAACAGCAATGCTATGAACAGGATATCGATTGAGAGCCGATGAGATAACGCTATACCTATGAGAATTTAACAGGACAGGCACATTTAACACTGTTGCTTCATCGTAGCCACAGAGAAAGGTGCGCCGCACACAACGTGAAACACAGTGGTAGTAGGGCGTTGATTCCAGGCTTATTTGTTGTTTTCTGGCGGTGGTCATGAGTCATATCCCGGATGGTTGAATAATGACCACAGCTTTTGAGTAGAGCTTAAAAAGGGGGGAGGATCAGAAGGGATTAGTATTGCGATGCAGTGTAATTAACGGAATTGATGGCTTCTTAAGTATGCCTGTCCTATAAGCTTGGTTTCTGTTTTTGCTCAGGTGTAAGTCGTTGGATAGACTCTAATAGTTGCGTAAAGTTGAAGTCTTCCATGATGGAGCCTTGAGTCGCTGGCTTCAGGATCGATCATAGAGGTGTAATTTCTCAGCGGCGGAAACAAACCCAACCATTTCTTGCCAAGTCTAAGGGGCGTGCTAGTTTTAATGGTAATAGTTTATCAACGAGATGCCGGAGAAAAACAACATGAGTGAAACCAAACAGGCATTATGGGAGCTAGAATACAGACTAGAACATCATCCCGATATTTTTAAGAAAATCAACTATGGCCAGTTAATTGAGCTAAGTCAGAAAATAAAGCTAGGTGCTAGCAAAAAATTAGACGATCCTGAACTCACGCCATCTGACATAAAAAGAACTCTCGGTGCCTTTAAGGTATGTCTAGAGTTGGCTGTCATTGTCAAAGAGTCAGAAATTGCCGCAATTCTAGTTGAGCAATCAAAGAATATTAAGAAAGTTCTCGAAGGCTACTCTATCCCGGAAATTGATGCGCAAATCATTTCAAAAGATGAGCTCAAAAAGCTTGTGGAGTTTGCGGAATCAAAAGATTTAACGAAGATGTTACTAGATATAAATAAAGATAGCCTTAATGAGAACAAGTTAGAATCATATTTAAATATTAACGACGATGTTCCGGTTGCAAGTAAGTTAACTCCTGATCAACATGATCGAAGACAAGCTGCATTTTTAATAATGAATAAAGCTTTATCAGGTGGCCTGCTGACTTGTGGAAGTATTGGTTTGGGGGCACTTTCTGGTATTATTTCTACCATACCAACGCTGACAAATCCAACTTTTCCACTGCTCCCTGGCTTAATCATTTCCACCTATACCGGTATAAACGGAATACTCTCAGCTCTTGAAGACCTAAACAATTTGCCATAAGAGGAAAATGTCTCAACACCGTGGTAGCGATAAAAAAGAGCACGATCTGCGTGCTCTTTACATGCCGTCAAAACTTAGTAAATTAATCGCTCATCACCCAGAGTTTATAGTTTTATTATCAAATAAATCACTAACAATCCTTAACCAATCAATCAAAACCTTGAATAAAGATGAGATGTTTAATATTAATGCACAGATAATTGTGAACTACCCATCAATATCTAAACACCATTCCCTAATATTATTAATGAATTGCCACTCGCTTCTTCTAGGCTTCTGGATGACATCATTTTGCTTTAACGCTCATACATATATCAATAATATGATGTTTTTCTGGGTGTTCTTCGGGATTATTTAAATAAATCTCATAGCTAGGTCGTGACATGTCTACTTCATAATTATTTCTTTCCATCCATTCAACTACAGCATTCCATGCTGGCCCATATTCTTCTGGTCCTGTCAATTCAGTGTGCATTACCGCATATTTCCCACCGGGTAACACTTTTTTTCGTATCTCACCATTCACCTTAGTATCTTTAAGAATACTCATACACAAATCTAACGTTAGTTCAACAGCTGGGGTAATTTTAGGGTCATCTTGATACGAAGATAAGAATACGGTCTTGGTGGAGATCAATCCTTTAGGTCCAGCCCATCCGCAAAGTTTATTAAATAAATTATCAAAAACTTGAGGGTTACCAATATAATTACCAGTAAACGAAATAAACGCAACTTGTCTTTCTGCTAACTCTTTAATATTCGGTTGCTCATTTTTCATGATTTTCTCCTTTGTTGTTTACATCCAGCATGGGCATGAACTGAGGTCTGACGCCCTGTGCGGTTCCAAGTCTCTATCACGCTCGTAAGGACTGCAACAAACACGACAAGCACGAATACCATTATAGAGTTAACGATCATTGTAGTGATCACTTAAAATTTGTCTTCTAAGGCGAAGAACGCGTCGAATAAGAGACACCGAATATTTTAAGTTAAAGATTAGGCAAACATCGACCAAAGAAACGCATTCAATTTTTTACCCAAAAATCAAGCACACATAACCGGAGAAGAGCCACTTTTCGTATCCCAAATAGCAAAGTGCCACCATTTCGACAGGTGGCAGTTTTGATAGGTCTGGACAAAAATGAGCATCTCGCAACAAATCGCTTCCCATCTAACAATTGAATATCTATTCCGAAAGGTGGATAAGACGCATATATTGGTCCAGGGACTATTCAAGTATAAAGTGGAGTAGCTTGGAGTACAGTCTGAATGGATCAGATCAGTAAAAATTCGTACAGCTTTTTCTCCAGTTCCAAGACCCTGGAATCGTCAAGAGATAGCTTTTCTGCTATAGCTGGGTTGTCTAGTATTTTTATAACTTTTCCAGGCGCAGAAGACATGATAACAATCCGATGTCCAAGAAGAACGGCTTCTCTCGTATCGTGAGTAACATATATCGCCGTGGTTTTCTGTTCTTCCCAAATATCACGGATTAGATGAATCAGTGTCTGCTTGGTATTAATATCCTGCCCTTGCATAGGCTCATCCAGCAATAGCAAACGGCAATCCCGCGAGAACGCTCTCGCCAGAGAAAGACGAAATTTCATGCCTCCTGAAAGCTCTTCCGGATAAGATGCGGTTTTATCTGACAGTCCGGTTTTTTCCAGCCAGTCTGCAATCTGACTAAGGCGCTCTTTCTTATCAGGGAAATTCTTCTTCAGGTTAATTTCCAGATTTTTGCAAACCGTATACCAGGGCAATAAGCGCGGTTCCTGAAATACAAAACTCATGGATTTTTCATAGGGATTCGTAACGTTTCCTTTAGAAAAACCGGCCAAACCAGCAATGCACCTGAGCATACAGGTCTTCCCACAACCAGAAGGCCCAAGAATAACGGTGATCTCCCCATCCGGGATTTCCAAGTCGATATCCCTGAATATAGTTTGTTCACCAATTGAATAACTTACCCTATCAAGAATAATTCCGGACATAGAACCTCATGGAAAAACGCAGCAGGCGATCAACTCCTCCGCTTGTAATTACTGCCAATAATGTCCAGGCCATAACTTCAGCTGTAGCCAGATTCATTTGGGCATATTGCATTTTGGTTCCTATCGCATAAAGGGGCTGACTTAATATTTCAGCGGCGATGACCACCTTCCATGTCAGCCCGGCATTTGAAATAACGGCACTGTACAGGAATGGTATACACGAAGGCAGGTAAATATGCCGGATGATGTCGCTTTTGCTCCAGTTGTAGAACTGAGCGGCTTCAAGCAGTTTTGGATCGGTTTCGCGTATGCCCTGCTGAACATTCTGCTCAAAAAGAGGAAAGGCCATAAGGAAAGCCACAAACACAGGCACTCTGTCCGATTCGAGCCACATAACAGCCAGAAGAATAACTGCAAGAACGGGAACCGCTCTCACAACAATAATATAGGGCTGAAAAAATGCCCGGCACTCACGGCTGATCCCGCTAAAAACTCCGATAACCAGCCCGGCAGTCATGGAAAGAAAAAAAGCAGCCACTGCCCGCCACATTGTGGCTATCCAATGATGCAAAAAATCCGGACTCTTCATCAGAGAACCAAAGACTTCAATGACTTCTTCCGGTGGAGGAAGAATAAGCGGAGAAGAGATCACTACCGCTCCGGATTTCCAGATCAGCAGTATAAATAAAATGCTGATAAAAGTGATCAAACTAGTATTCGAGGTAAAACTGGTCATCTGGGAGCTTTCCGCCTATTGATGCGGGATCAAATCTAAAAAGAACGTCATAAAATAGCTCTAATTCTTTTTTAATCTCTGCAGGTTTACTGAAGTTCAGGTTACAGCGTGGAATCGCTTTCAATGCTATAGCTGCAGGCATGATACCCTGACGTTCAATAGCAGAGGCAGCTTTTTCCGGATTATTCAATACCCATTCAATAGACTCTTCATATGCTGAAAAAATAGCATCAAGGGCTTTTTTATTCGTTATTTTTGGAGAAACAACCGCCAGAGAAATGGGATAATTGTGTCCTGTACCACTCAACTCTCCCCACTCTTTCTGCATATCTGAAAAAATCCGCGCTTGAGGATTTTTATTTAATACCATGGTAACCAGTGGTTCAGGAAGAATCGCGTTGTCAATCTTACCTGCAGCCATCATCTGGGCTAACTGCTGATGAGAATAGGTGAAACGAAGAGTAACATCCTTACCTTCCTTCAGACCCCGGCCGTTCAAAACGTATTGCGTGAGATAATCAGGTGTCGACCCTTTAGCAATGCTATTAATAGTTTTACCCCGAAAGGATTCCCAGGTGATATTATCTTTGCTGGTAGTAAGGGCATAAATCACACCATCTCCAACACTGGCTCCGATAGCGTATCCCTTTGCCCCCATCTTGTTATATAACTTTGCGGCAAGGTTGACCGGCATGGCTGCAATGTCAACCTGTCCTGAAGATATACGGGCCACCATGTCCTGAGGTGTTGCCACCAGTTCATAGGAAATAGTGATACCATTTCCAGGTGATTTGACCTGATCAATCATCCGGATCATCCCAAATGCTGTAGGTCCTTTCAACGCTGCCATTCTGATGTGAACAGGCTTGACCAAATTCTGAGTCTTAATATCAGACGCCTGTACCTGTTCACCTTGCGCAGATAAGCTAAATATCGCCCCTAACAATGCAATTGTTGAAAATAAGATTTTATTCATGACATTGTTCTTCCGTGACCAAATCGTGAAATTCAAATTATCGTTCTATATTTCAGCCTTTTGGTTGTAAATAATGTGACTGCTGACCGTTTTTCGAACACTAACTGACTACAGTTAGTCCATAATTTCTATATGGGTATCAGGGCGGGCAGGAATAAGGCAATACGCCTGATGCATCTCATGTCTGAGATACGGAGATTTCTGATGACGGGAAATGTGACTGGTTGTAACTGTTGCGAGGAGCTGACCGAACAGGAGATGCTTGAGCAACTGGATGGGCTCATTGCGGATTACCTGGATAAACCTGGTGGATTGATCCCCGCATTGCAGATTGCGCAAAGTCGGTTTGGCTATCTTTCCGAGAGTATTCTGAAGCAGATCAGCTCCCGGTTCAACAAATCCTACAGCGAGGTTGCCAGCGTTGTCGGCTTCTACTCCTTCTTCTCTACAGTGCCGCGAGGGCGGTATGTGGTCCGGGTATGTCTGGGAACCGCCTGTTATGTGCGGGGAGGAAAAGAGGTTCTGTCGTCACTGAAAAAGGAACTGGGTATTGATGTGGGAGAAACCACCGAAGACCGGCAGTTTTCTCTGGATGTTGGTCGCTGTTTTGGTGCCTGTGGCCTCGCACCAGTAGTTATGATTAATGACGATGTTCATCAACGGATTAAGCCAACCAGATTGGGCGAGCTGTTAAAAGCCTATGCTGATGGGCAGATTGAAGAGCCTTGTACAACGGACGAGATGGAGGATGCCGGATGAACCTGCCAATAAAACGCATCTCTTCATTTGAAGAGCTTCGCCGACTTCCTGAACAACTCAACCGGGCCGAGGGTGTCAGCCAGATGCTGGTTTGTGCCGGCGGCGGCTGTCTGGCCTCCGGCTCAGACAAGGTGATTGCCGCTCTCCGGGAGCAGATAGCCGCACAGCAACTTAATGACCGGGCGAACGTGATTGCTGTGGGTTGCATGGGACTGTGTGTGGAAGGTCCGGTAATGCTGATGCTCGACGATATGACTTTCTATCAACGCGTTAAGCCGGAAGATGCTGCGGAAATCGTTAATCAGCACCTACTGGGCGGGCAGGTGATTGAACGTCTGGTTGCCCGTGACGGCAGTGGCGACAAGGCTATTCCTTCTATTTCCGATATCGATTTCTTCAGCAAGCAGACAAAGATTGTGTTGCGACATTGCGGGCAAATCGACCCGGAAAGCATTACCGAAGCGCTAAATGTGGGTGTCTATCAGGCGCTTGGAAAGGTGCTCGATGGCATGACTGCCGATGATGTTATTGAGCAGATGAAAATCTCTGGGCAGCGCGGCCGTGGTGGTGCCGGTTTTCCGACCTGGATGAAATGGAATTCCACCCGCAATAGCCCGGCGGATCAGCGTTACATGCTGTGTAACGCCGACGAAGGGGATCCGGGGGCCTACATGGATCGCAGCGTGCTGGAGGGCGACCCGCATAGCCTGATTGAGGGGGTGATCATCGGTGCCTATGCCATTGGCGCCTCACAGGGCTATGTTTACGTGCGGGCAGAATATCCTCTGGCTGTATACAGGTTGCAGAAAGCGATCGATGAAGCCAGGCAATATGGCCTGCTGGGTGAGAATATTCTCGGTTCCGGTTTCTCCTTCAATCTTGAGATCCGGATGGGTTCCGGTGCTTTTGTTTGTGGCGAGGAAACTGCGCTGATGGCTTCCATCGAGGGGCGCAGGGGGGAGCCGCGTCCGCGTCCGCCATTCCCGGCGCAGAAGGGACTGTGGGATAAACCCTCCTGTCTGAACAACGTCGAAACCTTTGCCAGTGTACCCGAAATCATCAACCGTGGAGCCGGCTGGTACGCCGCCTTCGGTACCGGCAAGAGTAAGGGAACCAAGGTGTTTGCACTAGCCGGAGCGGTACGCAACACAGGGCTGGTTGAGGTGCCGATCGGCACCAGCCTGGGTGAGCTGATCTATGACATCGGCGGTGGGATAGTCAACAACAAGACGTTCAAGGCTGCACAGCTGGGGGGCCCCTCAGGTGGATGTGTGCCGAAACAGCACCTCAATGTGCCGCTGGACTATGAGTCGCTTAGTGAACTGGGTGCCATCATGGGTTCAGGCGGGCTGATTGTGATGGATGATGATGCCTGTATGGTTGATATTGCCCGCTTCTTTCTGGAGTTTGTCCAAGAGGAGTCCTGTGGTAAGTGTGTTCCCTGTCGGGTCGGCACCAAGCGGATGCTGGAGATCCTGACCCGAATCTGCGAAGGCCGTGGCCGGATGGAGGATATCGACCAGTTGGTGGAGTTGGGTGAGCTGATCCAGGAAACCTCGCTGTGCGGACTAGGGCAGACTGCGCCCAACCCTGTGTTATCGACCATCCGCCATTTCCGCGAAGAATATGTTGAGCATATAAGGGACCGCCACTGCCGGGCGGGTGTCTGCCCGTCACTGGTGCGTGCTCCCTGCCAGACCGCTTGCCCCGCCGGGGTCGATATCCCGGGATTTGTGTCGCTGGTGGGTGAGCAGCGCTACGATGAAGCACTGCAACTGCATCGCAGCCGCAATCCGTTTGCCAGCGTGTGCGCCCGGGTCTGCTTCCACACCTGTGAAGAGAAGTGTCGCCGCTCCTCGTTGGACCAGCCAGTATCTATCCGTGGCGTAAAGCGATTCATGGTCGATCAGGAGCTGGAACCACAACTACCAGAGCTCCGGCATAACGAAGAAAATGCACGTCGCAATATCGCCATCGTTGGTGGTGGCCCCGCTGGCATCTCCTGCGCCTTCTTCCTTGCCCGACTGGGTTATAAACCGGTTATCTATGAGAAAGAGCCGCGTCCTGGCGGGATGCTGGTGCAGGCCATTCCCGCCTACCGACTGCCCAGAGAAACCATCGCCCGTGAGATCCGAATGATTGAAAATATGGGCGTCACCATAAAAACTGGCTTGGCATTGGGGCGAGATTTCACCATCAAGCAACTGAAAGAAGAGGGCGCAGATGCGGTATTCATAGGCATTGGTGCGCCACAAGGAGTGACCGTGGAGCTTGCTGGTCGCGATGCTGAATTTGTCGTCGATGGGTTGGCATTCCTGCGTGAATACAACATTCGTGGTTCAGTTCCGGTTGGCCGGAACGTTGCAGTTATCGGTGGGGGGAATGCTGCCATTGATGCTGCTCGTACAGCGATTCGACTGGGAGCGGAAACTGTCACCGTGCTCTATCGTCGTACCCGCGAGGAGATGCCAGCCTACGCCGAGGAGGTCGATGAGGCGATCCAGGAGGGTGTCAGCATCAGAACCCTGACCGCTCCACAAGAGATAAAGAGCGATTCGGCGGGCCGGGTAGCAGCGGTGAAATGTCGACATATGCACCTGGGTGAGTTCGACCGCTCCGGTCGCAGACGCCCTGAAGCGGATGAAAATGAATGCTTCAGCGTCGATGCTGACCAGGTGATCCTGGCTGTGGGACAGACTCTGGATACAAGTGTGTTTGGCAAAGAGCAGTTACTCAACAGCAATGGCTGGGTGAAAGCCGATCCGGTCACCGGCCAGACCTCAATGGAGGGCGTGTTTGCCGGTGGCGATTCTGTGACCGGACCGATGTCGGTGGTCAGGGCGATTGCCGATGGTGAGCGGGCTGCCGTGGGCATCGACTGCTTCCTTAGCGGTGAGAAGCATGCCTTCTGGCGGGCAGAGCATGAAAATACCACCAACTATGATCCCGATGCCGATCCCGTTCCCTATCCAAGGGAGGCACTACGGATGATCCAGGTAGAAAAACGAAGAAATAACTTTGATGAGGTGGAGCAGGCGTGGAACGAGACCGAGGCGATCCGCCAGGCGAAACGTTGTCTGCGCTGTGATTATGGAAAATGCCCAGTTCACCAGGAGGAGGCTTCCGATGCTTAAGGTTACCATCAATGGAAAGGAGATTGCCGCAGGCGAAGGCACTACCATTCTGGAGGCGGCGAAGCAGGCCGCCATCCATATCCCTACGCTCTGCTTTCTGGAGAAGCTTGCGCCCACCGGGGCCTGTCGGGCCTGTCTGGTTGAAATAGAGGGTGCGCGAACCCTGACGACAGCCTGCTCTACACCGGTTGCAGACGGGATGCGGGTGATGACCCATAGTCCTAAAGTGCGTGACGCCCGCAGAAAAGTGGTTGAGCTGATCCTTTCAGAGCACCAGGGCAACTGCCAGATCTGTGACCGCAATGAAGATTGTGAGCTGCAGCAACTGGCCGCAGAGCTGGGACTGAAAGCGATCCGCTATCAGGGCGAAAAGGCAGCCTCACACATCGACGACAGTACGCCAGCACTGCTGCGCGATAATGGCAAATGCATTAAATGCCGCCGCTGTGTCACAGTCTGCTCTCAGGTGCAGAGCGTGGGTGCACTCTATCCGCAGGGACGCGGCTTCGATACAGTCATCGGACCGGCGTTTACCCTGGATCTCAATGATGTGGCATGCGTCCAGTGTGGTCAGTGTGCTGCGGTTTGTCCGGTTGGTGCCATCTCAGAGCGCAATCACGTAGAAGATGTCTGGAAAGTGCTCGAGGATCCACAGCAAACCGTCGTGGTGCAGACCGCACCGGCCATTCGCGCGGCACTTGGCGAGTGCTTCGGCTGTGAACCAGGTACCCTGGTGACAGGCAAGATGGCCAGCGCACTGCGTCAGTTGGGTTTTGATGGGGTGTTCGACACCAACTTTACTGCAGATCTCACCATCATGGAGGAGGGAACAGAGCTGCTGATGCGGCTGAAGAAGGCGCTGCTGGATAAGGAAAAGGTCTCGCTGCCAATGTTCACCAGCTGTTGTCCTGCGTGGATCAATTTTGCCGAATACTACTATTCTGACATGCTGCCCAACCTCTCCAGTTGTAAGTCGCCACAGCAGATGTTTGGTGCGGTTGCCAAGACCTACTATGCCCGGAAGCTGGGGATCCGGCCGGAGCAGATGACCGTCGTATCCATCATGCCCTGTACGGCGAAAAAATTTGAGTGCCAGCGGCAGGAGATGATTGATAGCAGCGTGCAGGATGTGGACTATGTACTAACAACCCGCGAGTTAGGGCAGATGGTCAAGGAGGCAGGTATCGACTTCATGGCACTACCGGAGAGTGAGATGGATGCACCGCTGGGGCTGAGCTCCGGTGCCGCAGACATCTTTGCCAATACCGGTGGGGTCATGCAGGCAGCATTGCGTACCGCTTACGAGATAGTGACCGGGCGGGAGCTACCAGTGGAGAACCTGCACGTTACTCCGGTGACTGGGCTGGAAGGGATAAAGGAGGCATCGATTGTGATTGAGCAGCCGGTGGCCGACTGGTCATTCCTGGATGGCGTGGAAGTCAAGGTGGCGGTATCGCACGGGCTGGCCAATGTCCGCAGCCTGATTGAACATATCGAATCAGGCGAGAAGAGCTACCATTTTATCGAGGTGATGGCTTGTCCCGGAGGCTGCATCGGAGGTGGCGGGCAACCGCGTCTAACCAGTGATGCTGTGCGCATGAAACGGATTAACGCAATTTATGCTGAAGATGAAGGCAAGCTGATGCGTAAATCCCATGAGAATGAGGCGGTTCAGCAGCTGTACGCTGAGTTCCTCGAACAGCCGCTTGGCGAGAAATCTCACCATCTGTTGCATACGAAATACAGGGGTAAACCTGCAGTCTGAGTTAAGCGGGAACATCGAATCCAAACTGAATACCGCTGGCCGTAATGGCTGGCGGCGAGCTACCGAAATCGACCAGCCTGATCCAGCCTATATTGTTCAGGATCTATACCCTCATTGATTCGCTTCGGCCTTTCTGTATCTTGTGGCCCCTGTCTGACTTACGCGATTATGAGCTTTTTGGTCGCAAGCATATCTGAAGGTTTGTGGGCCGCATGGTAATGGCAAATTCTTCTTCCACCACAGGAGGAACCTCCGGCTGATAAATATCAAATTGCTGACATAACATGGCGACAACCATTTTTGCTTCCATAAAGGCCAGCGATTCACCGGGACAGTGGCGGGCGCCGCCACCAAAGGGAAAGTGACTGGTGGCTCTATGCGGGCAGGCTTCAGTAGCCATTGCTTCAGTCTGCCAACGTTCCGGTCGGAACTGATAGGCGTCAGGAAATCGGTCTGTATTCATTCCCCCCAGTCGCGTCATTAAAAAGAGGCGGGTACCAGTTGGTAATTCTGTGCCATCTACTAGTGTGACTTGATCAACGGTTTCAGCTGATATCATGGGCGCGGTAGATTTCAGGCGCAACGTCTCCCGGGCTACTGACTCCAGATAGATCAGCTCATCCAACCCCTGAACGCTGAGTAGTCCCTCATGGTTTTGTCTGATCTGTTTTGCTTCTTCACAAATTTTGTCCTGAACCTCTGGCTGCTGGCTGATAAAATACAGCATCCAGGCGATCAGGTTAGAGGTTGTGTCTTCTCCTGCCAGCAGTAACGTCAGAATGTTGGCAAATAGCTCTTTGTTGGTTAGCCGGTTATTATCGTCATCAGAGGCGGCTACCATTGCCTGCAGTATGGTTTCTGGGGAATCCGCCAGTTCCGGGTTTTGTTGAAGTTCGGCGTGGGTCTGTTCCACTATTTCCAGTGCATATTTCTCAACTTCGATCAGCGCCTGCTCAACGTTGCGATCTTTTTGAAGTTTGATGTAATGCCAGTAAGGAAAAGGCATTTTTGTGCGGCTGTTTAGTACCGGGAAGATCACTTCCAGATATTTCTGCAGATCATCGCCGTCATGCTCCAGCAGTCGGGTGTCGTGGCCGAATACCAGTGAGGTGGTGATATCAACAGTAAAACGACGGAGATCATCATGAATGGCGAAAAGGGTGCTCTGTTCGCTTTTTTTCATGAGACGCAGACGAAGCCGTTCAGTGATTTGTTCCAGCAAGGGAAAAAATGAGGTCAGGCTCTTTTTACTGAATGCAGGCATAATCAGTTTGCGTTGTCGCTTCCAGCTCTCGCCATTGGCTGAAAGGACACCGTGGATCCCAAGCTCTTTGAATACCTTTTCCAGGTTGGCGGTACGATTGAAGGATTTTGGACGTCGTCGCAGAATATCTTTTACCACCACAGGGTCTGATATCACCACAAACAACATGCCCGCAATATTAATCTTGTAGGTATCGCCATATTCCAAACACCATTGTTCAAGTACCTGATGGAGGTTTTTTGTCTGTACTTGCAGAAAGTTACCCAGCAACGGCCAGCCTTTGGGCTGGGGCAGATCTTTCAGTGTCCTTTTTTCAATTTGGTTTGTTCGTATCACTGACTCTGTCATGCTTGTGTTTTCCTCTGTATTAACCAGACCTGTTGTGTAATACCAATCGGTATAATAGAAATGCAAACAAATCGTACCAGTTGATAAGTATAGTAACGCTGGAGCAATTGTCCGTTAAAGAGAAAGGAAATCTCTGGTTGGGGGGATAATTCAACCTAGGGTGGTTACTGCTGTTTCAGGGGGAGATATTGTTGGTATGCGACAGATAGGACTGTTAATAACGTGTACGATAGCCTCACTATCGACGCGTTTTCTCTAAAGATGTCGGTAAAGTTTATGCGTGAGGCCATCGTTGATGGCCTTTCCGTAAGAAGACGTCATGCAAAAATGAGCAGGTAAGTGCTATTTCTACTATTTGCTTCGTGTTATCCGTCGATTAAGTGGTTATCGACGGTTCAAGCCGAAGATCGATAAGTTTAAACTGGTTTACATCGAACAGACCTTTTACCGTCATTTTTAATGATGGAATAACCGGAAGCGCTAAGAAACTCATTTGCACAAATGGTTCTGCGACGGTTACCCCAATCCGTTTGGCTGCAGCCTTTAATACCTCGATTTGACTGGCGATCATTTCTGAGCTTTCCAAGCTCATGATCCCGCCCAGCGGTAACATGAGATCTGCGGTTATCTTGCCGTTTTGTACAACACAATACCCACCGCCTATCGCCAACAGATGGTTGATGGCAAGGGCCATACTTTCTTCATTAACACCTATGGCAACAATATTATGAGAGTCGTGACCAACGCTGGATGCAATGGCACCTTCGCTGAGTTCAAACCCCTTCACTAACCCCATCGCCGGTGGAAGCTGGTGACCATAGCGTTCAACGATGGCCAGTTTGTTGATATTTTTTTCGGTAAACTGACAGCCATCGAAGCGACAAATCAGGTGATCGGTGATCAGCTCATCTTTTACTATGCTAATCACATTATAATCGCCTGTTTTCAGGTTGATTTTAAATTCATCCGCCGTCACTGTCTTATGCTGCATGCTTGGCTGCAAGGGAGGGGTAGAGATGGCTAGTTTGTCTGAAACCGACGCTGCCAGCTTCAACTCGTCAACAAACTTACCGCCAATTAATACCTGCTGAATATCGACCTGATGTAAATCAGTCATCAGGTTGAGATCGGCCTTATATCCGGGAGCAATGAGTCCTAACCGACGTAAGCCGAAGTGTTTAGCTGCTGACCAGGAAGCTACCCGGTAGGCAAGGTGTGGTTTGATTTTATGATGTTGGATCAGCCTTTTGACTAAGTAATTGATATGCCCCTCTTTCGCTATTTCATGAGGGTTGCGGTCATCGGTACATAGCAAACATAACGGCGAGCTATATTCGGTGATTAAAGGGGCCAGGGCATCGAGATTTTTGGCGACAGATCCCTCTCGTATGATCACCGCCATTCCTTTGGTGAGCTTTTCTTTGCCTTCATGGTAACTCACCGTTTCATGGCAATTTTGAATACCGCTGGCGACATAACCAGACAGCTCAAGTCCGCTCAATAACGGGCAGTGTCCATCCAGATTGAGTTCACTGAATGCTGCCAGCTTATCTAACATGGCAGGGTGGCCATTAAGCACCGATGGATAATCCATCACCTCGGCTAAACCCAGCACATGCGGATGGTCGAGATAGCTCTTCATTTCATCAAGGGTAAAGTCACTGCCGTTGATATCAAGCCCGGGCACAGCTGGAACACAAGAGCTAACCTGCACAAACATGTTCTGGTGTGTCATCTCACTGCACCGCAAGAACCATTCAAGCCCTTCTTTTCCCACTACATTGACTAATTCATGCGGGTCGCAGACGATGCTGGTGGTGCCGAGAGGCAAAGTCGTGCGCTCGAATTCGAACGGGGTCATGGTTGATGTTTCAACATGCATATGCCCGTCGATAAACCCCGGTACGGCGATTTGCCCTTGGCAATCGACTATGCGTTCGGCCTGTAAGTGCTCGGCTTCTGCACCGAGAGCAACGATGTAGCCCTCATCAATCACAATGGGCCCCGAATTGATCTCGCCATTAATCAAATCCAGTACCGACAGGTTGGTCAGTTTTAGCGAAGCGGTTTGTTCTTTGCGAAGGATAGCCAGTATGCGCGTGAGCTGTTCCCGACTCAGTTGCTGGGTGTGCTTATGCATTATGTTTGACATAACCGACTCCTGATCAATGACTATCGATAAATACAAATTTGATAATAAACAGCAGAGCAACAATCGCGACGCCGGGGTGGATTTCACGCCAGCGGTTTGTACCCGCTTTCATCACGCAGTAAGTAATAAAGCCTGTAGCGATACCTTCAGTAATGGAAAAGCTAAATGGCATCATGACGGTAGTAATAAAGGCGGGAGCGGCTTCTGTCATGTCGTGCCAGTCTATTTTTGCCAGCCCGGAAGACATCAAAATACCGACGTAAATCAGGGCACCGGCAACCGCGTAGCCTGGCACCATAGCAGCCAATGGAGAAAAGAAAATAACGACGATAAATAACAGGCCAGCGACAATGGCGGTTAAACCGGTTCGGCCACCAACGGCAACACCAGCGGAGCTTTCAATATAGGCTGTTACTGTTGATGTTCCCATGTAAGCACCAGCAACAGAGGTCAGTGAGTCTGCCATCAAGGCTTGTTTCATTCGGGGAAAGCGGCCTTTATTATCCGTGATCCCGCATTTATCGGTGACACCGATCATGGTGCCTGAGCTGTCAAACAAACTCACTAAAGCAAAGGAGAAAATAACGCCAGCAAGGGCAAAATCTAACGAACCAGCAATATCGACCTGGCCAAAGGTACTTTCGATACTTGGCGGCATTGCCATAATGCCGGTGTATTCCACATCGCCCATGAGGGCAGCAATTGAAGTGACGACAACAATAGAGATAAGCACGGCGGCATGAATACCACGGGAAGCCAGAATAACAATAATAAAGAAGCCAAGTGCACCTAAAACACACTGTAGCGAGCTTAAATCACCAATGGTGACCATTGTCGCCGGGCTGGCGACGACAATCCCGGCGTTGCTCAACCCGACCAGCGCAATAAGCAGGCCGATACCACTTGGAATACTGATACGTAAGCAGCTTGGAATATTAGTCAATATCCATGAGCGAATACCAAGAGCGGACATCAGGGCAAAGCATATTGCTCCCCAGAAAATTGTCCCCATACCGACCTGCCAGCTTATCCCCATGCCGACCACAACAGAGAAGGCAAAAAAGGCATTCAGTCCCATCGCTGGTGCTAACGCAATAGGAAGGTTGGCAATAAGCCCCATGCCAATACAGCCCATGGCACTGACTAAACAGGTGACAACAAAAACCCCACTCGGATCCATCCCGGCGGCAGACAGTATTTGCGGGTTAACAAACACAATGTACACCATGGTCATGAAGGTGGTGATACCTGCAATTATTTCGGTAGATAGGGTGGTGTTATGGGCTGTGAGTTTAAAATGGCTTTCAATAAACCCCTGTTGGGGCTCAGTTTGAGGGGCGGTCAATGAATCTGTAGAGCCCTCATTGACGGGGGCACTATTGTCACTGCTTGGCATGGTCATAAATAATTCCTTGTCGTCTTTCATCTAACAGGTGGGCACACTGATTAAGCAGTTTATTTCTGAATGTGTTACATCATTGCTCGATGCTTTGTCTTAACTGAAGACAATCCAATCAATCGTGAAATAAACTGAGTTAAATTTTTTCGCGAAGATTTATTAATGACAAATAATCGCGCTATTCATAATTATTTTCAGGTGCTGACGATTTATAATTTCTATGGGTCGTTAAATACTCGAATACATTCTAGGGAATTTATCGATGAAATAGGCATGACGTGGCTCTCACTTTGCGGACTTTATTATTCCGCATAAAGGCTTATTTGATGAATTCATCAATGACAAAATTGATTTAAATCAAAAGCTGTTTAGGAAGAGATAACAGAATATGAGAAAGTTGAACTAGGCAGAGGTTTATGGTTGTTGGTTAATGTTTAATCAAAGTAGTGTCTTGATTATGGAAGATTATTAGACGTTTATGATAGATTCAGCAAAACCTCGTGGGCGACCTAAACAAGAAGCTGAGCAGTTTTGCAGCCACCAAGCTATTCTTGATGTTGCCCGAAGTCTGTTTATGAAGCATTCATACAGTAAGGTAACAACGCGGAAGATCGCACAGGAGGCAGGTGTTGATGTCGCGTTAATTGGCTATTATTTTGGAAATAAAGGCCAGCTTTATAAAGCGGTGTTTGATGATATTTATAAACCGTTCTTTCAAAAGCTGAATCAACTTGAGAAAGCCTCATCAAACAGAAATACGATTGAAGATCTTTTCATGACAATTTTTAATTTGGATGTAGAATATCCGGAGCTATTAGGCATTATTTATAAAACGCTGGTACTTAATGATGGCCCGAGAAGAAGTTATATTGATAAATCAATTTTGTCATATACCGATGATTTCCATATTAAGATCTTCTCTGCCTTGCAACAAAAAGGCTTTATAGAACCAGAGCTGGATGTCATTTTGCTAAAAGACAGTTTTAATGCTTTAGTGATGATGCCTTTTTTCTTCTACCCGTTAAAAAAGGAAGGCAGCTCAGAGGAAGAAACCATTCAGTATTGTGAGAAACTGTACCGGCAAAATATCCGGTTGTTCCTGCACGGGTGCGCCATAAATTAAGTACCAGGGGTTTATAAGTCGCAACTAACATTGCTTGCTTACCTCAAAATGAATAACACCGACTTATACTGGCAATCCGAAATATGATACAACTAAGCAAGATATCAAAAGGTGAGTCGTTTTATGGTAATTCGTTATGTTCAGCCAGTGCATTCTGCTCTGGTCGAGAGGTTTCTTACTGAGCTGAAACAAGCTTCCAAGCAAGGTTCAGTACTGGATCTGGCTTGTGGGAATGGACGTAATGGTCTGTATCTGGCCCGATTGGGTATTCCCGTTGTGTTTGCCGATCATGATACCGATAAACTAAGCCAAATAGACAGCATTATTAAAGCCGAAAAGCTTCCGGCTAAAACCTGGTTGATAGATCTCGAAGCGGGAGAGCCAGTGGTGGATCAAATGTTTGGCGCCATCATTGTATTTCGTTATTTGCACCGGCCGCTTTTTAAGCTGATAAAAGCCAGCATTGCTGACTCTGGTTTAGTGATTTATGAAACCTTCAATCTGGGGCAAAGAGCTTATGGCCGACCTCACAACCCTGATTTTTTACTCCGGGAAAATGAGTTGGTGGAGCAGTTTGACGATTGGCAGATCATTCACCATTTTGAAGGTGTAGTCGCTGATCCTGAACGCTCGATTTCACAGGTTGTAGCATTGCGCGAGCTCCAATAATCGTCAATACGAATCCATAATTGTGCTCTCTATTTCTGATCCTAAGAAGGCCACATCATGTGGCCTTTCTTAACGGTTTATTTACCTGCGATTTTTGCAGCAAGTAAACCTTGCATGGTGTAGATATTTGTCTTGCCGTTAAATTCAAGTGCGATTGGCGAAGACTGACCTGATACCCAGACTTTGAGTTCAGCATCGAGATCAAAATGTCCGGTAGACTCAACGGTATACATAGTGATGGCTTTATATGGGATAGAGCGGTATTCAACCTTCTTACCGGTTAGCCCTTGCTTATCGATGAGGATCAAACGCTGATCAGTCAGTACAATCATGTCACGGATCAGTTTGTAAGCTAATTCAATTTGTTCTGATTGCCCCAGAATTGTTGACAGCTCTTCGGTCGCATCAGCAATACTCATCTCGCCAGCATTGCCTAATAGTGCATCAAATAGTCCCATTCTTGAGATCCTTCTTAATTAAGTTCATGAAGACTATCAGATAAAGCAGTATTAAATACAACGACAATTTCAGCAGCTACCATCATATAAACAAGTTAGAGCAACTTTGATAATGGCTGAGAGGTGGCTGCATGTGTTTCTTTTTTAGTTTTATACCTGCAACGTTTTGGTTGGTCATTGGTTACGTGGTCTTGTTTCTGTCCTCTAAAGTCGACGGTCGGCTACAGACATTTGGCCGGGTGCTGGCGATCTGGATCTTTGTGATCGCCGCTTTTATTCTCATGATGGGCTTAGTGGTCACCTTAAGCGGTTTGTGCCCGATATCAGACATGATACAGCATATGGGTGAGCTGTAATTTCATACCAATAGAGGAAGGATTATCAGGCAATGCATTTTGAAGATAGCTAATCTATAGATACAGATGATTCCCGAAAAGTTGGGGAGATTAAGTTGAGTGATATATCTAATCAAGATTTCAGTCACTGGGTTATCAACCATCGGTGGTGGCTCATCTTCTCCACTTTAGTTCTTCTTCTTGTGGCCGCAAACGGTGTTCAGTACCTGACCATCAATAATGACACCCGGGTTTTCTTTTCCGAGGAGAACCCGCAGTTCAAGGCATTGGAGGCACTGGAAAATACCTATACCAAAGATCAGAGCGTTGTTTTYGTGATTGCGCCGAAAAATGGGAATGTCTTTACCCGTGAGACCCTGTCGGCTATTGAGGAACTGACCGAAAAGTCATGGCAAATACCCTATTCAAGCCGGGTTGACTCCGTTACGAACTTCCAGCATGCATATGCGATTGAAGATGATCTCATCGTTGAGAACCTGGCTGAAGATGTACAACAGCTGACGGATGAAGATTTAACCCGCATCAGGAATATTGCACTTTCAGAACCAGTGATCGTTAATCGTCTGCTCTCACCCTCAGGCCATGTCACCAGTGTATTCATTAACTGTCTCTATCCCGGAGAGTCGCTGGATGAGGTGTCGCAGATCACTGAGTTTTCACGCAACCTTGCCGGTGAGTTTCGAAGCAAATATCCCGAGATTGATATCTACCTGTTCGGTAGTGTCATTATGGACAATGCCTTTGGTGAAATCGGGCTCGATGACATGGTGAACCTGATCCCGTTTATGTACCTGGCACTGATCGTTATTATCGGCCTCTGCCTGCGTTCGGTCATAGCGACGTTCACCACCTTTCTGATCATTCTGATGTCGATGTTAACCGGTATGGGGCTGGCCGGGTGGTTCGGTATCAGTCTTACCGCCGCCTCTATTTCTGCACCAACGATTATTATGACCCTTGCCGTAGCAGACAGTGTGCATATTCAGGCTTCAATTTATCAGCTTATGCGGGAAGGAAAATCAAAGCATGATGCGATAGTCGAGTCACTCAGAATTAACCTTCAGCCGGTGTTTCTGACCAGCATCACCACCGCTATCGGCTTTTTGTCGATGAACTTTTCCGATGCCCCCCCTTTCCGCGATCTTGGTAATATCGTCGCAATGGGGGTAATGGCGGCATTCATTTATTCTGTCTTCTTTCTCCCTCTGCTGCTGACTGTCATGCCTCTCAGAGCAAAAAAGAGCACCAATGACGAGATAATTCCCAGTTGCAACTGGCTGGCCTGTTTCGTTATCAAAAGGCGTAATGTTGTGTTCTTTGGCTCGTTAGTTAGCATCATCGTTATAAGTGCCGGAACAGCACGGATTGAACTAAACGACAGTTTTCTCCACTACCTGGGGGAGCGATATGAGGTGCGTCAGGCCGGTGACTTTTTTCAGAACAACCTGAGCGGTGCCGATGTTATCGAGTATTCCCTTAAGGCGGAAGAGTCGGGCGGCATCAATAGCCCCGACTATCTGGCAACCGTGGAAGCGTTTGCTAACTGGTATCGCCAGCAGCCCAAGGTTGTGCAGGTTAGTACTATTACTGATACGGTGAAACGCCTGAACAAGAACCTGCATGGTGATGATGAAACGTATTACCGTATTCCTGAATCGAGGGAGCTCGCGGCCCAGTACCTGTTGCTTTATGAGCTGTCTCTGCCTTTTGGCCTCGATCTTAACAACCAGATCAATGTGGATAAATCAGCAACCCGCATGTCGGTTATTATCAGGGATACATCAACCCGGGAGATCCGTGAGCAGGATGAGAAAGCGCGGCAGTGGCTGAAGCAGCATGCGCCGCCAGGCATGTTCACCTATGGAACAGGGCTATCGGTGATTTGGGCGCATCTGTCAGAGCGCAATATTCAAACTATGCTAGGTGCCTCTTTCGGCGCACTGGTACTGATCTCCCTTATTCTTATTTTTGCCCTGAAAAGCGTTCGCCTTGGATTGATCAGTCTGCTCCCTAATCTGGTACCGGCATTTATGGCGTTTGGTCTCTGGGGAGTGACAATGGGGCAGGTTGGGCTTGGCCTGTCGGTTGTTGTGGCGATGACATTGGGTATTGTTGTTGACGATACGGTGCATTTCATCAGCAAGTACCTGCGAGCCCACCGTGAACATGGCATGGGGCCAGAAGAGGGGATTCAGTATGCGTTCCATACTGTGGGTACGGCAATGTGGGTGACGACAGCGGCACTTGTTGCCGGCTTTATGGTGCTGACGCTTTCCGGTTTTAAAATGAATTCCGATATGGGCCTGCTCTCAGCCGTGACCATTCTTCTGGCGCTGGCCATGGACTTCCTGTTCCTGCCAACCCTGCTTATGATAAGTGCCAAACACCGGAAACAAGGAGCGAAACCATGCGAGAAATGCGAGTAGCCGTACTATTTTCATTACTGATGATCCCTGTGACTGTTGGGGCCGAGACTCCGGAACAGAAAGGGCTTGAGATCGCCCGCGAAGCTGACCGGCGGGATAATGGCTGGAATGACTCCGAATCGACGTTGATAATGATCTTGCGGAACCGCCATGGCGACGAGAGTAAAAGGGAGCTTCGTGGCAAGGCACTTGAGGTTCAGGGGGACGGTGATAAAACGCTGACGATCTTCGATACGCCCAAGGATGTAAAGGGCACGGCTTTTCTCAATTTTACCCACAAAGTGGGCGATGATGATCAGTGGCTCTTTCTGCCTGCTCTTAAACGGGTAAAACGCATAGCATCTCGTAATAAGTCGGGGTCATTTATGGGCAGTGAGTTTGCCTATGAGGACATCGCGAGCCAGGAGATTGAGAAATACAGCTATAAGTGGCTCCGTGATGAGAACTATCAAGGGCGAGAATGTTTTGTTGTTGAATCTTATCCGATTGATAAAAAATACTCAGGATATACACGACTTGTCAGCTGGATCGACAAGGCTGAATATCGGAGCTGGAAAATAGAATTTTACGATCGAAAAAAGTCGCACTTCAAAACTCTGACCTTCAAGAGCTACAGGCAATATCTGAACAAATACTGGCGCCCCGATGAGATGAACATGGTTAACCATCAGAATGGTAAAAATACCCAGCTCATATGGGGTTCATACAGGTTTCGAACGGGCCTTACCGAGCGTGATTTCACCAAGAACAGTCTGAAAAGAGCCAAATGAAAGCACTGCGGACGTTTTTTATATCGGTACTGCTGGTGACAATGCTGTTGGCTTCATCAACGGCGGGCTCCGTTGAGTTTTCCGGATATGTGGCTGCGGAAGCGAGTCTCTTTGTTCATGATCCGACATTTCCCGGTCAAACCCGACATAGTGCATCAATGGCAGCGCAGCCGGAGTTTTATCATGAGTGGGATGGAGGCACGAGTTTCATATTTGTGCCATTCGGTCGTCTGGACAGTGCCGACTCGCAGCGCAGTCATGCTGATATTCGTGAGCTGAATATGCTCTGGATTGATGATAGCTGGGAAATTCGAATCGGTATTGCCAAGGTGTTCTGGGGGGCGACAGAGTTCGTTCATCTCGTGGATATCATTAATCAGACCGATATCGTGGAGAGCATTGATGCTGAGGTGAAGCTGGGACAGCCGATGGGGCATCTTACTCTGCTCCGGGACTGGGGAGTTGCCGAGGTCTTCATTCTGCCATATTTCCGCGAACGAACCTTTCCCGGTGTGAATGGCCGTCTTCGTACAGCATTGATTGTTGATACCGATCATGCTCGCTACGAAAGTGGTGATCGGCAGCGTCATATTGACTTTTCTGCGCGGTATAGCCATACGATCGGCGATCTGGATTTTGGCCTGTACTACTTTACCGGCACCAGTCGCGATCCCACGCTGATCCCGGTTATTGATGCTATCGGGCAACCCGTACTCATTCCTTATTATGAGCAGATCAATCAGGCTGGGACCGATCTGCAGCTGGTGGCCGGTGAGTGGCTATGGAAACTGGAGGCGCTGTATCGAACAGGGCAGGATGACTCCTTCACTGCCGCGACGGGGGGATTTGAATACAGTTTTATCGGTATCGCAGAGAGTGCGATGGATCTTGGTGTGATTGCCGAGTACGCATACGACAGCCGTGGTAGCAGTGCGACAACACCTTTTCAGAATGATGCGATACTTGGCCTTCGACTGGCTGTTAATGATATCAATGATTCCACGCTTCTGGCCGGCTGGTTTCAGGATGTGCAAAGCCCGACAAAGATCTTTCAGCTTGAGGCCAGTCGTCGTTTTGGCGAACAGTTTAAGGCGAGTCTGGAAGCTCGTACTTTCAAAGACCTGCCGCAAGGTGATCCAATATATAGCCTACGAAATGACGACCATTTTAAGTTCGAGCTAGCCTATTATTTCTGAGTCGCCTTAAAACCTATGGTTCAGTTATATTGTCTAGCGGAATGAGTTTTTCTACGTGGGAGATCGCTTTACCCCTGATAAACCCTGCCAGTTTCGCGATGGCCTGAAGTTCATCTCCGCTTATGGCAACAGACTCGGTAACCATAAGCTGGATTTCGAGATCTGCCGTTGAGTTTACAGCATAAGCTGCTCCTATCCGCACCATGACACTGATACGATCATCTCCCAGTAAGCTGTTAGAATCACCCTCGTCTCCACTCTTCAAATTTGTAATAGCAAAGCTTTCCATGTTTATGGCTGCCTGTTTTCTCACGCTGATGGCAGCCTCAACGGCCCGTCGGATCTCATCATCAGATATCTCCATTTCTCTTGCATGCTTGTAATGATATTTGGTACATGGCCGACACCCTGCAGCAACGGATATACCTACAGCGACCAGTTCTTTTTCTTTGTCTGTCCACGCCATAATTGACACTTCTGTAAATTGATTATTTGTTATTTATGAGCTTAGATGAAACTGAATGGCTCTGTTGGGTTACGATATTAAATCGTACCCCTTTATTCATATTTTTAACGTCTAGTACCTTGACTCATTAATTATGATTGAACAGATTAGTTTTTTATCGATGAAGCCAAACAGTCGTCATCCTCGAAATCGCTTAATGTTGATCTTTTCATTATCGATTGGATTTACAGTAGCGATTATCGGGGATCCACAGTCCACTGAACCTTCCGTGCATGATGGATCCCTGATAACCGCCTGGTGAGTTTTGAGAAAGCCTGAAAGTTCAGTGTTTGGCGGTTTCTGGGATGACGGACTTTGACTGTTTTAATCAATCATCTTCACTGTGTTTAGGTACTAGTAGGATTAAGCTGCAAAAAGCGCTACTTATAATTCCATTCAGGAGTCTTAAACGATGAAAAATGATGAAGTTAGAAAAGCGGTACGCAAAACTTATGGCAAGATTGCCAAACAAGAAAAAGGCTGCGGATGCTGTTGTGGTGGACAAGCGACTTCTGAGGAGACTTCACGTGACCTGGGTTATTCAGATGACGATGTAACAAGTGTACCGCAAGGCGCTAACATGGGGCTGGGTTGCGGTAATCCACAGGCCATCGCGAACCTGAAGGAAGGAGAGACCGTGGTCGATCTCGGTAGCGGTGGTGGCTTTGATTGTTTCCTGGCCGCCCGCCAAGTTGGTGAAAATGGTCACGTCATCGGTATAGATATGACGTCGGAAATGATCACTAAAGCAAGGGAAAATACAGAGCGCTCAGGCTTTAAAAACGTAGAGTTTCGTTTGGGTGAAATCGAACACCTGCCTGTGGCAGACAACTCTGTCGATGCCATTATTTCCAACTGTGTTATTAACCTGTCGCCTGAGAAATCGAGTGTGTTTTCCGATGCATTTCGCGTTCTCAAATCCGGGGGTAGGCTTGCTATTACTGATGTCGTAGCATTAGCCGAATTGCCTGATGAGGTGCGGCGAGATATGACACTGCACTCCAGTTGCGTGGCAGGCGCTTTGCAGATAGGCCAAATAAAAGAGATGTTGAAAGAGGCAGGGTTTGTCGAGATCCGCATCGAACCTCTGGATAAGAGCAAGGAGATTATCCGCGAGTGGATCCCAGGGCGCAAGATCGAAGAATATGTTCTATCAGCAACTATCGAAGCAGTGAAACCGTAACGCGTTCAGGGGCAAATTCACAATTGTTATTGCTTATTCAGTTAATCGCTTACCGGGAGAACTCAATAATCCCCCGGGAGCGTTTCAAACCATTTATTCAGATAAAATGGCAGCCGCAGTTTCTCATCAGTTGCTTGATATGTTCGTAATCCGGCTTTTCGCCACTGCTGCAAAACTGCTTCATCATCTCGATATCATCGTCGCTGAACTGCTCCTTCCCACACTCAACCATAAAAGACTTCATTTTTTCAAAATCCGGCATCCCGTTTGCGTCGCAACATTTCTTCATCATGACGTCCATCATCACCTCGTTTCGCTTTTTTGGTTTATCCTCGTCCAACTGTTCGCAAAGGCGGCACCGTTCAGGCCAGTTAACCCATACCCCGTGTCGTCATGCCCCTGAAATAGTCTGCAATTAATTAATAGACTAATACGATCAACAGCGCCAGAGAGGTGCCTTATGAGTCTATCGTGATGACCCTGCTAGTACTCGTTCACAGTATTTTTGACATGTGCATTTTCATGTGGAAATAGGGGAGAGACTCTCTGGTTGCAGCAGGGGAGGGAGTTGTTGATTACTTTATTTTGCTGTCATTTTTAGCATTGAAAAGACAACGACCCGTGAGCACGGGCCGTGATTAAGCAGGCAATTAAGATGGCTTTAATAGATTATGGATTCATCTCGTATTGATCTTTTGTGACATAAACATAATTATCCAGCACGCGCTGATAGCGTTCATTGTCCACCGTCGGACGCTTGATCATACGGTCACAAATCTTCTGCTGCAGTAGCGTCGCGCTCGATTTGGCACCGAGCTGCAGGGCAAATTTTGAGAAGTCCCGGATGATAAAGTCGAAGATCTGCTCAACCATATCATCATCGAGATCCATCAGTTTGGCTTTTTCCAAAATCAATTGCCCGTAAACCACTAACGTAAACAGCTCGCCCAAATTCAATAGAAAATCGAAGTCTTTTGTTTGCTCTTCGGTGGGTTTACCCACAAGCAACAGGATCTTCAGCAGGCGGATCTGTTTTTTGAACAGGTTAACGTTGGGTAAATCGACTTTACCGTAAACCTCGCGATAATCATGGAAGCGAGTTTTGCCTAACCCTTTGGTTGCGCCCTGATTAAACAAAAAGTCATCATTGATCGCTTGATCCATCTGCGGGATATCTTCAAACTTACCCGGTTTAAAGAAATAGTTACCCATAAACTTCAGTATCAACGCCATATTGACGTGAACTGTACCTTCCAGTTTAGGTAAGGCGCGAATATCTTTTACCGCCATCTCGAAGTACATATTCTTCTCAAACCCTTTGGCGGCCATTACATCCCATAACAGGTTCATTACCTCTTCACCCTGGGTCGTCACTTTCATTTTAACCATCGGGGTAAATAACAGATAACGCCGATCGTCAGGTCCCGCAGCACGCATATAATCGATCGCTCGCTGGGCAAATAGCTTCATTGCTGTAAGGCGGGCATAGGCTTCGGTAAATAACAGCTTAATATGGACAAAGTCTGTCACATAATGATCAAACAACCGCCGGTGAGAGGCGTGATTAATTGCTTCATAGAAGGCGTGGGTACAGATGCCGATAGATGCCCAGCCAAGGTTGAATTTGCCGACATTAACGGTATTGAGCGCCATATCCCAGGCATCCCGTCCCTTTGCCAGAATGTCTTCTTCGCGGATAGGGTAGTCATTAAGGCGGTATTCGGCCACATAGTTTTGCGAATTAACAACATTCTGAACTAATTCATAGTTGTCATGTTGAGAGTCCACCACAAAAAAGACGTATTCGTCTGAATCAGATAACTTACCAAAGGTTGAAACCAGTGCGGCCTTATTCCCATTGCCTATGTAGTACTTGCTGCCGTTAGCCCGATACGTGCCATCTTCTTGTGGTGTCAGGTACATGTCACTGGCATAAATATCAGCGCCATGTTCTTTTTCTGAGAGGCCAAAAGCGAATATGCCGCCCTCATTCAGTAATTCAACCGCTCTTTTTTTAACAATCTCATTGTCACTGATCCAGATCGGCCCTAGACCTAAAATACTTACCTGCCAGGTATACCAGTGCGCCAGCCCATAAAAGCCAAGTACTTCGTTCAGGGCGCAGTTGCGGAATGTATCCCATCGGGCATCTTTATTATTGCCGTAAGCGTCGGGAGTCAGAAAAGTGGCAAATAGATCTTCTTTTTTCACAAACTCTAAAAAATCCGCATACCAAAGGCGTTCATGATCATCTTCTTTAAGTTTGGCTTTGCCCCGTTGTTCAAAGAAGGCAATGGTGCTTTTAATTAATTTTTGTGAAGCTTCATCCAGCTGGTCATAATTTTCGGTTTTTGGGTTAAGTAAAACCCCTTTAGCCATTGCAGTTGATTTATGCCGGGCAGGTTGTTTTTTGAAGAAGAAATTTTTTGGCAGGTTTAACATTTTCATTGGAGCGCTCCCAATAGCCGTTAAGATATTGCATCCTAAAACAAAGTTAACGTTACACTGCGTTAACTTTATTAACATTAAACCAAGAAAAGATCTGTTACAGGAGTATTTACTCTAATGCGGGGTGGTGGTCACATTTTAATCAGAATTAATTGCTGTTCAGTGATCGCGATTCGCTCTGCCAGTCTGGTAGCAAATTTTACCCATCGTACTAAGTATAAAACTCGATGCATTACTATTAGCGTGTATTAATCTGGTTGCTTTGATTGATAAATCATCAATATCTGCTGTTTTATATTCACTTATGTTCATTATCTCCATATGATAAGGGTGATTTAATAAGAAGATGAACATAGAGGATAGGGATTCCCATGGAAAACACATTTGAACACGATCTTCCTGATGCTAAGGGGTATTTCGGTGAGTACGGCGGTAGTTATATTCCGGAAGAGTTACAGCTCGTAATGGATCAAATTACTGCGTCTTATTCTGAATGCCGTAAAGATCCGGAATTCCGCGCTGAACTGGCTCGTTTGTATAAACACTTTGTCGGGCGCCCCAGCCCTATTTTCCACGCGCAGAATCTTTCTGTGAAATATGGTGCTGATATTTACCTCAAACGTGAAGATCTCAACCATACCGGCGCCCATAAAATTAATCATTGTCTCGGTGAAGCACTGCTGGCAAAGAAAATGGGCAAGAAAAAGCTGATTGCAGAAACGGGAGCCGGACAGCATGGCGTGGCGCTCGCAACGTCAGCGGCATTGGTTGGGTTGAAATGTGATATCTACATGGGAGAAGTTGATATTGCTAAAGAGCATCCAAATGTCGTCAAAATGCGTATTTTAGGTGCGAATGTGATCCCGGTTACCCATGGTCGTAAGACCTTGAAAGAAGCCGTAGATGCCGCATTTGCTGCTTATCTTAGCGATCCGGTCAATCAGTTATATGCCATTGGTTCGGTGGTGGGGCCGCATCCTTTCCCGATGATGGTGCGCGATTTTCAGTCGATCATCGGCAATGAAGCCCGCGAACAGTTCCAGGAAATGACCGGGCAGTTGCCAGATAATCTGGTTGCCTGTGTTGGTGGTGGTTCGAATGCGATGGGGCTGTTCAGTGCCTTTTTGCAAGATGATCAGGTTGCCCTCCACGGTGTTGAGCCCGCAGGGCACACATTAAAAACGCCGGGTGAGCACGCGGCAACCCTAACGTTGGGTGAACCCGGTGTTATGCACGGCTTTAAGTCTTACATGCTTAAAGATGAGCAAGGTGAGCCGCAGGAAGTCTATTCAGTTGCCAGTGGATTGGATTATCCGGCTGTTGGACCTCAACATAGCTACCTGAAGGATCTTGGCCGAGCTAAATATGGCACCGTTGATGATGATGAAGCGATTGCCGCATTTTTTGAGCTGTCGCGTTCAGAGGGCATTATTCCCGCCATTGAATCTGCCCACGCTATCGCTTATGCAATAAAACTGGCTCAGCAAGGTGTGAAAGGCAGCATTCTGGTGAACTTATCCGGACGGGGCGACAAAGATATTGATTTTGTTGTTGAACATTACGGTAAAGATTACGACATTGAGTCTCTGTTATAGCCAATAACATGACTTAAGTTTGTCTTCAGACCTTTAAAACCGCCTTTTGTAAAGGCGGTTTTTTATTTGTTTCGCTTCATTAGTTCATAGCCATGCTGGGCTTCACTATACAATCAAGGCATTGGTATTTTTATGAAACTCCGCAACTTTCATCATGTATCATCAGAAGCAAATGAGTAACGTGTTGTTACCGAGACGATATTGTCTAAAGGCTATTACAAATAATGGATTATCAAGAACGTTTTCATAACTTACTAAACTACATAGATTCTCACTTAGATGAGGAACTAACCGTTGATAAGTTAAGTAATATTGCCTGTTTATCCAAATATCATTTCCACAGGCAGTTTTCTACGCTCGTTGGCATCACGGCATTTGCTTATATCAAACAAGCAAGAATGAAACGAGCCTCATATCAATTGGTTTTTAAGAAGAACATGAGGATTGTTGATATCGCTGTTGCCAATGGCTATGAAAGCTCAGAAGCCTTTTCACGTGCTTTCAGTCAGTCGATTGGCCAGAATCCTTCTCAATTTAGAGAGCAGCCGCAATGGGTTTCTTGGCACGAAAAATATCAATTATTCAAGAAATTGAGGGTTCAGCGTATGAAATCAGACAGTAGTGGGCATATAGTTGAAATTGTAGATTTTAGTGAAACTAAAGTTGCCGCATTAGAGCATCTTGGTGCCCTTGAATTAGTGGGTAATACGATTAACCAGTTTATTAACTGGCGTAAGGAAAACAACTTATCACCTAAGGTAAGCAGAACATTTAATATTGCTTATGATGATCCGGCGGTGACTGAACCAGATAAATATCGCTGTGACATATGTGCTTCGGTTAAATCTGATGTGAAAGAAAACGAGTATGGTGTTACGACAAAGATCATACCTGCGGGACGTTGTGCGGTTATCCGACATGTTGGTTCAGACGATACCATTAGTGAGACAATCACTTACTTATATTCAGAGTGGCTTGCGCAAAGTGAAGAAGAGTTACGTGATTACCCGTTATTTTTTGAAAGGGTCAGCTTTTACCCAGACGTGCTTGAAACTGAGGTGACCACAGATATCTACCTGCCCTTGAAGTAGCTAGTACTACATCACAGAAGTTTGACGAGCTCAGTCACCAAACGTCGTCATTCCGTAAAGTGAGGGGCGACATGTTTAGGAGCTTCAACTCTTCATGATTTAAGTGAAAGAGTACAAGGCGTAGTAAGTAAATGGTTCAAAAGCAGCTTATTTAAAAGGGATGGGAAAATAATGATGAAGTTAAAAAGTGTGTTTGTCAGTATTGCGGTGCTTATATCGTCTTCTGTTTTAGTCGGCCATTCACATGCCAATACAGTGGAGCAACCATCAGAGCAGTTTTTTTCATTGACCGAGATTAAAAACGCCGATAAGAAGGAGCTGATGCCTTTGGAATATATACCGGCGAGTGATGGCATTTCTCTGGCATATCGGTCTTATCTTCCGCAGCAAGCAAAAGCGATTTTGATTTTTTACCATGGTGCCGGTGCTCATAGTGGACTGACCTATAACCACCTTGGCGACGGATTGCGAGATGATTTTGATATCGCTGTCTATATGCCAGATATAAGAGGGCATGGCGGTTCTGGTGGTGATCGGGGTGATGCGCCGAGTGAAGAGCAAGTCTGGTCAGATATTAACGCGGTGGTTAAGCATGCCCGCATTCAGTATCCTGCTCTTCCGATCTTTGTCGGAGGACATTCTGGCGGAGCCGGTCTTGCACTTAATTATTCCAGTTGGGATCAAAGAGCCGCAATTGATGGGTATGTCTTTCTCGCGCCTTATTTTGGCTATCGCTCGGAAACCAATTATGACGAAGATAAAAATAATGGCTTTGAGTTTTCTACGGTTAATGTGTCAGACTTTGTGATCAACACCATGAGTGGCGGTCTGTTTTTTGGCCACTCGAAAGCGGTTAACTTTAATTTTCCGGAGAGCGTTTTAGAGCAGAATCCTGAAATTGTGACGTTTAATACGGTTAATATGTCTAACTCGGTAACGCCTCATTCCCCTGATGCGCAATTATCCCAATTACAGCAATTCGGACTGTGGATTGGCAAGCAAGATGAAGCGTTTGATCCAGTAAAAGTAGCTAGGTTTGCAAAAGAGAATAGTGACGAAAAAGCGCGAAAGGAAATAATAATCGTTGACGAAGAAAATCATTTTTCAATCATTTTAGAAGCCTCTAATCTCATTGGTCCATGGATAACAGGTACTAACTCTGGATCAACCTTGTAGGCTAAGCATTAGTTACAGCTTTTTATAAAGTGTGATTCTGACCTGTTACTACATGTAGTGCCGAACATGTCTCTGATGTTTTAACTTATTGGTATGTAACGAATTAAATTTTTGTTTGTTAGGTTGAGAGTCTATTCACATCAATTGCAGCATGTTTTAGTTCTTGTATTCAATCGCTATGCTATCGTTTTCACATATAAGTAATGAAGTTAAATGGTGGAAAGTGATATGAGGATTATATTGTGCTGCGGTGGTGGATTCTCAACCAGTATACTGGCAAAGAGAATGAGGGCGGAGGCTGAAACTAGAGGGATAGATTGTACGGTTGAAGCGTTTGCCGAGATTGAAATGAAAGATCAAATGCAAGATTGTGATGTTTGTCTAATAGGCCCTCAGATTAGTTTCTATAAAGATGATTTACAGAAAATTGGCAGTAAGTATGGTACGCCAGTCGCGGTTATCCCTAATATGGTATACGGTATGATGAAAGGAGATGAAGCATTAGATCAAGCTCTATCTCTTATTTAAAGCGAAGTTAATAGTAATTAGCCTGCTCCGTTATATCGCTGTTTTTATCTAGTATCTGATGCGGAATCTACTACCTTTATCACAGTATGTAGGACATGTTCATCTATATTCTCACCGGCTATTGTTACTTTACGATGCTAAGGAGAGCTGAGGATGAGTATGGAGCAGCAACGTCAGCGAGCTCAGCAAGCGTTTACAGAGAACGGGCAGAATATCGAAGTCGGAACCTTGCAAGGCTTTCCGTTAACGCTGGAGCAACTCAAAGCCACATCTGCTGAATCAAGCTATGTGGTAGAAACATTTAATTCTGGTCTTACTGCAGTGGTTTATCATCTGCTAATTAATGATCAAAGCTGGACGTTGAAATTAAAAAGAGAAGTCAGTTTGGTCAATAATATTGATGGTCAAACATCCTTTTTAAACGAAGTTCAGCGCAGGCGAGATCTGGCCGAACTGAAACAACGTTATCCAGAATGCTTAGTACATATCGTCGATACCCAATTTGCCTCATTCAGAGACGGCATTATTCTGTCACCGTGGATTGAAGGTAAACCGTTATCCAGTTTAAATCGCTCGTTATTTCAACAGATTTTTTCCACCATAGTAAACCTTGAACTGAATGGGCTGTTCGAGTGGGACTTCTGTCCGGGCAATATTTTACTCGACACCCAAGACGAGATAAAATTGTTCGACTTTGGTTATATGTATCAATTTGATCCTAAGGCTCATTTTAATAGCAATGGGCAAGATACGCAGTTATTTCATGGCATAGAGCGGTTCGAAACCCGTTTCTTTTTTGATTTTTTACTGAAAAATCCACTCAATCTATCTACAGAAGCATTATTTGAGCTGTATAAGCTCGAAAAGCAGTGTGCGCTACAAGCCTATCAAAGCAAACTGCAGCAGCTTGTTGAACTTGGCGCAGACGCGAGGGTGATTACGTGGCAGCAGGCAATTAATCATCGTTGGCAGGCAGCTCTGGCTAATGAGGTCGCTTTGCGAGAGTTATATTTGGCAGAAACCTACCGCTCAAATGTTCTCGATCTACTCGATGATTTACACGGACAATCTTGCACCCCTTATACCCTGAAAAAAGCGGATTTGGCTCTGAACCTAATTAACAACAACTTCGATCAATTACGTGCCGGAGACGTCTTCTTCTTTGGCGATGAAACACTGAGCAAAAGCGAACTGATTGCAAAGTACAGCCAATTTAGAAAAGATGCTGTGCATTTTCAGTTAGGTTAGATTACCTGGTTTATACGTCATCTATGAGTGCCAGCGAAGCGGCTGGCCTTGTTATAACCTGAATCCTAGCGTAATGGTTAACAGAAAATCCTCTCTACATCATCGTGACAATAACGCATTAATTCTTCACGTAATAATTTAAACGATAGGCTTGATTTTTCGCAGGGCAAACAGCGGTAAGTGTGTGGCCCCTCTCTAATTTGAGTTTCAAGTTGTTGTTATTAAGTGATTTAATTGGTTCATTGTAATGGATTTAATCTGTTCGGATAATTTGAACAACTACGGCAATTTTTTACGCTATCTTCCTCTGGGTTCCGTCTCTATAGTTAACTCAACAGCGAAAAGCATTGAATCTAACAAGGGTAGCAATATGTCTAAAGTTCTCGTTCTTAAATCAAGTATTCTTGGTGACTATTCTCAGTCTAACGGTCTTATTGACCATCTTGTTGCCTCATGGGGTGACGCTGTCACTTCTGTCACCGAGCGTGATTTGGTGGCTCAGCCTCTGCCTGTGCTGGACGGTGAAATTGCTGGTGGTCTGAGAGGTGGTGATAGCCTGTCGCAACGTCAGAAAGAAACCCTGGAACAGTCTGACCAGCTAATTAATGAATTGAAAGCACACGATACTATCGTCATTGCCGCGCCTATGTATAACTTCCACATCCCGACCCAGCTTAAAAACTGGATCGATCTGGTTGCCCGTGCCGGTGTCACTTTTAGTTATACCGAAACCGGTCCTGTTGGCCTGATCAAAGATAAAAAAGCTGTGGTTGTAACCACTCGCGGCGGTATACACAAAGACGGCCCGACGGATGTGATGATCCCTTACCTGAAAACCGTGCTTGGTTTTATCGGTATTACAGACGTTGAACTGGTTTACAGCGAAGCATTGGCAATGGGCCCTGAAATGGCAGAAAAAGCCATCGCAGGAGCAAAAGCCGATTTGGAAAACATTCCCTTGCTGGCAGATAAAGTTGAACAGGGAAATATTGCCACGCAGAAGAGTATACCGGTTTGGAAAAAAATCCTGAGCAAGATAGGTTTGAATTAATATCACACAGAAGAAAATGACGAGTGGGGGCCTGTTACGCAGGAAAGCCAGATACACAGCCTCATTCTTTTACTTAGCTTTACATGCATTCAGCGTTTGTTTACTTAAAAAGCACTACTATTAATTTATAAATATGACTCTTTTCCCTGTGCTGAACACGTTTTGTGCTCTGCAAGGTGAAGGAAATAACAGCGGCTAAAACTAAATGATGGAGAAACTAAGATGAAAAAAGTAAATGTTGTTCTGTCGTCTATGATGATTGCTTTTTCTTCAATATCACTTGCTGATATCAGTGTGTCTGATACGCAAAACGGGGCGTGGGTAACGGTAACAGAGAATGGTCAGCCAGCTGCGAATGCGGCGGTGTCACTAACGAATCTGCCCCAAAATCGTAATACGTTCCAGACTAATGAGAATGGTCGTGTATTTGTACCGTTATCATTGAATCATTCAAGATCAATTAAGTACGTAGCAGTGACGGAAGATGGAAACAAGTATAGCCGTTACGCTTTCCACGGTGAGCATAAGCGCTGATCACAAGAGAAGGTGATCTGTAATAAAACCTGATCTTATAACCTTGCTAGTCGCATCAGAACTATATTTTTTGGCTTCAAGTTGAGTAAGAGAAAACCATCAGGAAAATAGGCTTGCTGAAAAAACTCAGGTACGAGTTTTTTGCAGCAAGCATTTACGATTACATTACTGCAGCTACTTGGCGTTTGGACTGATCAAGCGCGTCCAGGTCAGGCTCATTAAAATCAGTCCGGGCAGGCCAAAGCAGACTAATCCCATCGCCCCTGATCGAGGTTCGCCTTCGGCAAAAGAAGCCCATGACCAGCCGATGCAGATCCAGAAGAAACCAAATACTGCCGCGAGGCTCAAATTAGCAATCAGGCTTAAACGATACTGCCGATTTAAATTGACATACCCCCATGCTGCGCCCATTGTCAGCATGCCCATCAGATACCACATTAAACCAATCATATTAAGACTCCTTATCTGAGTGCCAGAACGCTTGTACGGCGTTATCTACATCCATATTGCCGTAACCAAACAGAATATCGGCATCTTTCATTAACCGGTGAACAAAACCTGACGTGAATGTATTAGAGGCATCAATAAGACGATGGTGCCAGAAATCAGGTTTGTTCCAAGGGCAGGCTTTGATGCAAATCGCGCAGCCGATCCCATTGTCGCCCCAGTACTTAAAGCATTTCTTGGCATCGTTATAAAATTTCTTAACCGCAATTTGGCCATGCCAGGCGTAGTCGGGGTTATCGCCGTCTTCATAGGTGGGATAAAAATCGGGTTTATCATCCATGCTGATAGCATTTGACGGGCACTGTTCGGCACAGCGTTTACAGTTTTCACAAAACTCCATAATGCCGAAGTTACGTGGCAT
This sequence comes from Photobacterium sagamiensis, assembly GCF_050337085.1. Classification (NCBI taxonomy): domain Bacteria; kingdom Pseudomonadati; phylum Pseudomonadota; class Gammaproteobacteria; order Vibrionales; family Vibrionaceae; genus Photobacterium; species Photobacterium sagamiensis. The sequence goes on from NZ_JAKJSP010000013.1 coordinate 84,468, forward strand.
ATCGTACTCGACAAGATCAAGATCGGTATAGACTTTAGCCAGACGAACGCGGTTGCCGAGTTTTGGTACGATCAGAGTGCCGTTACGGGCCCCTTCACCTATACCGGATGCGATGCCATACGCCACGTTGTTGCCCAAATCGTTGCCGGAAGCAACAGCCTTATAGCCTAAGCGGCGGATAAAGTCGGCAAGCTGGCCTGCGACCAGTGACATATTGGTGTATTCATTATTGACCGAGCCGATTGCCAAGGGCGCAGGCGCCGCACGAATGGCTTCATAATCCTGCTCGAAAGCCAGCACAATGACTGATTTAGGCTTGAAAGGAAAATCGTCCTCCCAACTATAGGTCTTCTCATTGATCGCATCATACAGCGGCGAGTAGTTCCAGCGCGGATCATTCGGGGTGATACCAACACGCACCGCGCCAAACAGGTGGCTTGCGCGTTTAATATGCTGCGAGGCCTCTGCTGGGGATTCGAACTGCCACTTAACCGGGGCAAGATGAAGCTGCTCCCAGGTATGCTCACCTGTGTTTGGGACGCCGAATTTACTGAAAGGCGCGAGAGAGCGATCAAGGGATGATTTGGAAGCGAGGGCTAATGCCCAGTCGATTTGGCGGTAGCCTAGCTTGCTGTTGTCCCACGCCTCAGGAGTGACTTCTGAATGCTTCATTAAACTTTTGATGACTTTTCGGAACTTAAAGTCAGGATCACCGATGGCATCGCCAAAGGCTTTTTCACGTTCGGGATATTTACGCTGTTCTTTAGGGGATAAGGCATAGCTGAAGATCAGGTTGCGCTGATCCATAGGCTTGAGCTCATCATCCTTTATTTCTACAGGAAATGAGTCATAAGGAACCCCTTGTACACGGTGATTTATCCAACCGGCAGCACTGCCAGCGGCAACAACGCCAGCAGTAACTGCACTCATGCGAAAGAACTTACGACGGTTCAGGTTCTCAATTGAATAATCATTGTCAGCTTGATGCTCAGTTTTGTTATTATCCATGTTATACACACTCTATATAAGATACGGGATAGATCTTATCTAAGAGATTCGCTGCAATATATAACAGAAAAGTTATGCCCCTTATTCAGTTATTAAACACATTGTATTTTTGTTCCATATATTGAGTGAGCATATCTAAAAAAACCTTTACTTTTTTTTGCATGTACCGACGTGAGTGATACATCACATAAAAGGGCTGCTCTATGCTAAATTTCCCGTCAAACAAACAGACTAAATTACCTTCTCTGACAGCCTTATTGGCAAGAAATTGAGGTATCCAACAAATACCTTGTCCCTTAATGGCAAAATCCATAGTAAGGTTGATGGAATCACTGGTGAATGAGCCATTAACTGATACTGTTTTTATGGTTTGATCTTCAAGATAGTTCCATTCATTTATTGGGTAAACTTTGGTGTCGAATTTCAGGCAATTATGCTCATTGAGAGCCGATGGATGCTCCGGTATGCCATGTTTGTCCAGATAATCTGGTGAAGCATAAAAACGTCTGGAAACGGTCATGATCCTGCGGGCAATCATATTCTGCTCTTTGGGCGGATGAATATAAAGCATTAGGTCGGCATTGAACGAATGTTCTAAATCTTCAGGATTTAATGCATGGTATACCAAGTTGATTTTAGGAAAGGTTTTCATAAAGAAAACAAAGAACTCCTCGGCGAGCATCTCTGCCATGAGGGGGAGCATACAAAGGGTAAGTGTTCCTTCCGGTTCTTTCTGATGTTCTGTAAGGCTTTCTGTGACGCAGTTGAACTCTTCCACAATTTGTTTGCATTGTTTATAAAATCGATCGCCTTGCTCGGTCAGATAGATCTTACGGCTTGTTCTTTCAAACAGCCTGACCTCCAGACTGTCTTCAATTTGTTTGATCTTCCGGCTGACGCTTGATTGAGGCAAGTCAAGTTGATTTGCGGCCTCGGTAAAACTCATGTGTTCAGTAACCAGAACAAATAATTCTAAATCTTCTATCTTCATAATAACTCCGTTAACTATGAGCATTATGAATAATACAGCGAAGCTTTTCTTCATTTTATAAGGGGGGGAGATTGATTTATATCATTTAAAATATGCATTTGTGATAAAAGACAATTTATTCATATCAATTAAGTTATACCCCCTATTCAGCTATTGGACTTATAGCATATTCCTCAAGTGATAAAATGGTTCATTAGAAAACCAGTATGTTAACTTCATTATTGAATATAGGTAAAGATGAAGCGATGAAAGTCAGGAAAAAGAAAAAAAAGGGCATAAGTGCAGTCAACATATTTGCAATTATTACTCTGATTGTAGCCTGGTGGGTTGGGGCAGAAAAAGAAACTGGCGTACTTTCTTTGCTTACACAGCATTATCCTGAAGCCGAAATAGTGGCGCAAAAGGGATCAGATTACGCTTTCACCGTGTCGGAAGCTGGTGGGCATTCAACCGTGTATGCTTCTACTGGCAAAGGGTATGGAGGGCCACTGGTGGTTCAGTTTTCGGTCGATGATAAAAACAGAATCAACAATATCGAACTGCTTGCCCATGTTGATACCCCCGGCTATGTCGTGAACGTAATAAATCAACATTTTTTAAGGCAGTTTGAAAGAAAACTCGTTTCAGATAATTTTGTCATGAATGATGATGTCGACGGTGTTTCTGGTGCAACTTTGACATCAAAAGGGATCATCGAAGCCGTTCAGGCTCCGGCTCATGAAATTGCAACCCAAAGAGGCGTTGCGAAAGAGTGGCCTGGTGAGAGTTACCGTTTGCAGCTTGCAGATGCAGCGTTGGTTGCTTTGGTATTGCTGGCACTGTTTGAGCGCCATCTGCCGGTAAAAATACGAAAATATCACCTGGCTATTATCGGTATTGCTTCTGTTATCGTGATTGGATACTGGATTAATACTTCGTTATCACTGGCAACGCTATCGTCAATCGCATTAGGCTATTGGCCTGACGTGATAACACAGCCCTCGCTTTATATCTTGCTGGCAGGCGTTGTGCTGGGGATCATCTGGTTAGGCCGAAATATATATTGCAGCCAGCTATGCCCGTTTCACCATATCCAGCGTTGGGCTTATATGTTGGGCAGAAATAACTGGCCGGTGCCGAGCATAATAAATAAACACAGCGTTAATATTGTGAATTTTATGCTGTGGCTGTCTTTGGTGTTGATTTTTGTTTCACGTAACCCGGCCGTTAGCTCTTATGAGCCGTTTTCGATGATATTTTCACTCGATGGTGTCGGTGTGCAATGGTATATCTTGCCATTAGCACTTATAGGTGCCTTTTTCATCAAAGACTTTTGGTGTCGTCTGTTTTGTCCTGTCGGGCGAAGCCTGAATATTGCCGTAGATCGCCGTCATAAGCTCAATAAGTTTTACCGTAAGCAAATAGCAGTTAAGAGAGTAAGCTGAAGATGAGAAAGAGCAAGAAGGTAAAGAGCCAACCGCAGTTCAAGCTGGTGGTGAGTTCAATATTGTACGGACTGACAATAGTAGTCATTACATTATTTCTTTATAAAGCGCAGATCTGATCAGATAAAGAACACTTATAGTTATGAAGAGTGGTTTAAATGCACAGTGAGTAAAGGTATGCAAAAAGTCGGAACGGGTGGAAGTTGCCACTGGTGTACTGAAGCAGTATTCCTTTCTCTGAAAGGGGTAACCACTGTTGTTCAGGGTTGGCTTGCTTCAGCCGGCGAAGATGATAGTTTGTCAGAAGGCGTCATTATTGAGTTTGATGAACAACTTATCAGCCTGTGTACTTTAATCGAAGTACATCTCCATACTCACAGTTGTACCTCTAATCACCCCTTAAGGCACCGATACCGTTCTGCAGTTTACGCCTATACAGAGCCACAGAAGGAAGCAGCCAAAGCTTGCCTGACAGAACTACAGGCAGACTTTGATAAGCCTGTAGTTACAAAGGCTTTGATTTGTAAAGAGTTCATGCCATCGCGTCAACAGATCCAAGATTATTACTATTCCAACCCAGACAAACCGTTTTGTACCACTCAAATCACCCCTAAGCTCAAACGGTTACTTGAAAGGTTTGGCGATATTGTTAATGTTGAAAAGAAGACAGTTATCGAAAGATCGATAAACCAAAAGAAGGCAGCTGAAACCATGATAACCAAACACGAATACAGTGTTGAACACGATACTGCTAAGCAGCAGTACCGCGTACAAGTTCAACCTGAGCTCTGGGCATTGGTAACCTATACAAAGCAGGATAAGGTATTACACCTCAATTACTCCGAAGTGCCTCATGAACTAAGAGGGCAAGGCTACGGCAGTGTACTTATGGAAGCCGTGTTAACGCAGATTCAGTCAGAAGGCTACAAAGTTGTACCTGTCTGCAGTTACATTCGTTGTTACATCGACAGGCATGAACGCTGGGCATCGTTGCTCGCTGATGTCTAGTTTGAGCTTTGCAAACAATGTAGTTTATCGACAATGCAGTCACTTACTTTCTATGTATTCTGACTGAGCCTCAAAAATTAACTCCGGGTCGTGCCACGAGACAGCGCCACACTGAGTACAGGTGCACTCGACCTCATAAAAACACGTGCCCAGAGGAGGATCGGTCAGAGGTGGGTTATCTGCCGATTGTTGATAACGGATTTCGTGGAGTGTTGTGCCGCAGTTTACGCAGACCACCGGATATGACATGACGACTTCCCCCTGACAATAGCTATCTGTCAGTGTAGCCCGTTTTTATGGGCGAGGACGTGCATAAGCCAAAAGGCGAATCCTATTGGATCCGCCTTTTTCGTATCAAGCTATTTATCAACTTGAGGCAATGCTAATGGATCACTTCAACTCGCATATTTTCGTCGACTTGTTGAACGGCTTCTACTAGCTGTTCGATACTGACTTCGGTTGGCACATCCACGGCTAACCTGGCGGAAAACACGGTTCGGCCAAGGTCAGCTAGAGCAATACGATGGTTTTCAATTTGAATGATGTCGATACCGATATTATCGAGTATATGGGTGATATCGTTAACGATTCCAAGGCGGTCATTGGATTCAATTTTCAACGTTATCTGCTCGAATTTACTCGGTGTTGTTGGCATATCGCTTTCGACGATACGTACATGGAGCTCTTTCAGAGCATTGAACTCCTGCTTTAACTGATCAGCGGAAGCTGCCGGAATTTCTATTTTGATGATACCCACTAACTGATGATCTAACCGGCTAATTTTACTGTCCAGCCACTTTCCCCCAAGATTATTGGTTGTAGCTGCTAGTTGATTGACTAATTGTGGATGATCCTGGCCCGCGATAGTAATTGTAAACTGAGTATTCATAAGCTACCCCTTGCGTTGATACGTTCTGTATTTAAAACGTTATAACCAAACGAATAAGAAATCGACAGGTCATATAATCAAACTAGCAAGCAACCAGGAAACGTGCCGTGACTTAGTTCATACAATCCATTGATTCTTTAGATCAATCGTCTTTATGTATTCTCAGTTTATATTTTAGTTGTCGAGCATAACTAATGCCAATCGGGATACAGCTCCAACTGAAGGGTGGACACCAAACTGGGTTACGGACACCCGGCTGCTGATCTTGAATTCTAAATCGCTATTTTAGTTAGAACACTCTAATTTAAATTCTTATTCTGTTTATAAGCAGTCAGGAAATACTCACAGGCTGATTAACGATTATATGAGTGAGAGAGGGCGCAACGATGAGCATATTTAAACAGAAAGCTGAAGATACCGGCAAAGAGAAAAATCTTGTTCGTGACGCGTTGGTTCATAACATCTGGCTGGCCGGATTGGGCGCATACGCAAAGAGCACTGATGAAGTAAACCAGTTATCAGGTAAAGGTAAAAGCTTATTTGATGAGTTGGTTGAACGTGGCCGTGCCGTTGAATCAAATACGAAAGAACGTGTACATACAGCTCGTAGCCACACTTCAGTTGCAATTGAAGAACGTGTACACAAAATGGTGCAGAAAGTTGTCGGTATCGATAATGATCACTTAGATCGTGTTGATGACAAAATCGACCAACTAACAGCAAACATTGAGGCGCTATTAGTTCGCAAGCAAGAGAAAACAAAGCCTGCGGCAAAAAAAGTACCCGTTAAGGCTGAAAAATAAACCGTTGCTTAAGTCGCACAAACCACTCACGGGTAGTGCGTCGTAAGCTAGCAAAAGCCGCAACGCCAGATAGTAACAGGAAGACTGGTTTCTGGTGAGTAACTAACAATTAACCATTGCACAGATCAGCGCTGAAGCGCAGAAGGATATGATTATGAACGATAAAATAATAGTGAAAGCGGCTAAAAATGTCGTAGAAAGTGGCGAAGGTGTTGCGCGTAATATTTGGTTAGCAGGTCTTGGTCTATATAGCCGCACACTGGAAGAAGCCCAGCAAGTTAATGAGAAAACAACAACTGCGTTTGATGAGCTGGTCGAACGAGGTAAAGAAGTAGAAATTCAAACGAAAGAATGCATTGCAAAGAAAGCAGATAAAGCTGCTGATGAAAGTGAAGCAGTTACAAATGACCTGTTATATCGCCTAAGCGGTATTGATCGTGAAAAGCTCGATCATATGGATGATAAAATAGACAGACTGACCCAAGCAGTCGAAAAATTGGCAGAATAAGAATAACTGTCGATACTTGGTTACATCTCTTAACCCAGAAGATATGTAACCTTGTTTGGATTGTCATCTCACTATGGGTGATTGTCTTTTAGGTTGCACATGTGCCATGCATGTGCGCCTTTTTTGTTTAATAAACAATGAAGAAAAGTTCTTAGGCAGGTAACAACCCGCTCCTATCGGAGCGTCCACCCTGGACCAGCTTGCCCTTTATCTCATAGTCTTGTCTGTGCTCATTTTTCGGCTTCGGCTAGGCGGCTTCCGTCAAGCAGAGAATACAGGCGGCTACCGTCCTTGCCTTCATACTTACCGTGAACGAAGTCCCTAAGGTAGTGGAAGTTCAGCAGATGACCGGCTCCATTTTTAATGTAGATATTTCCCACCGTTTCTTTGCTGCCACCCTTGAGGACGCCAACCTGTGCAACGTAATCATCGCTGTTCGCGAAGTGCTCGGTGAATGGAACCTGATGTTGTTGTGCACCCGTACAAGAAGAGGGATATTCATCATGTGCGGAGGCGAAGGTGTAGACTTCCAGCTGATTTAACAGTGGATTACCACCGTGGTCTTGAAGCAGCATCTTGACGACATTTGAAATGATGAGTCCTCCCTGAGAGTGGGCAATCACCACGACCTTGTAAGATTTTTTCATTTCCTCGTCAGCGGTTCTCATCTTTTCCTTAGCTTTTTTTAATTCATTCCAGATGTGATCCCTGGCGGATTCAGCTATGGCAGTATTCAGGTTGAAGGCTCTTCCCTTCATGACTTCAGTTAAATCGGCCATGAAACCATTGGCAGGGTTGTGAAGTGGGGTGATGGGGCGCTTGAATATATCGCTGAGCATTCGGGCGTTTACCTTTGCCATGTCCTCGTTTGTTCCGATCCCATTCAAGAAAAACCAGGTTTCATTTGGCGTGGGATTGATTTTGTGGACATCCACAGGAGGGTGCAAGGCTTTGATTTTACATTCCTTTTTAAAGGGAGTGAGATCTATGAAAAAATTCATCAAGGCTTGCGTATAGCTTTTACTGTTATCATAGTATTTTTCGTTGAGCTCACTGTTATCGGCACTAAAAGGCTCCAGAGGTTTTTCGCCAAGCACTTTCGTCAGGGAGCCTACTTTTGCAAAGTCTGTCAGAAATTCCTGGATGAATAGTTCAAGCTTCGCGTGCTTGTCATTAAAGGCAGACGTCGCTTTCTTTAATCCGCGCCACCACAGGAGCCTCACGATTTTCTCTCCCATAACTAATACTAAATACTTTTTACTTCTGTCCCTGTCAGCCATGATGACCCTCCGTTTCCCTGTATAAAAATAAACGATGCTGATTCGGATGGTATATCGATATGTATACCGAACGCACTCGTTTGGAAGTATAGTTTGAAACCGACTATCTGCACCTATTTAGGAGTATGCAGCCTCTTTTGATGGAGCGTATAAGATTGAAAACGCATGCCATTCCTACATACATTTCGCTCGAATTAAATTTCCAGAGCAAGCTCTGAGTCTCGCATCTTGAGGTGGTTTGGGTATAGATGTTATTCCAATCGGACAGAAAATATCTTTAGGTACACAAGTGCTTTGGGCATTGAAATAACCAAAACGTCTCAGAGATTTCCGACTAAAGATGTTGTGACCGACTATACTTCTCTCAACTATCTTTCAGGGCTGGTAGTACATAACAGAAGTTTTGACGAGTCAGTCACCAAACTTAATCATTCCGTAAAGTGAGGAACGAACTTGTACGGTATCTAAGGCGTACACGGTTAGAGCTGGATCCCGGATATCTCGTTCCTCGATTCCGGGATGATATGTTTAGGAGTCGAGATGGAATTGTTAGAAAGCCTTTTTGGTGTAATTGGAGATCTCACTTGGGGATGGGCACTTATACCATTCCTGGTAGTGTTGGGTCTATTCTTTACTTTAGTTACCGGATTTGTTCAATTTACTTTCTTTGGACGTATGTTCCGTGTCTTATTAAACAAAAACCAAACAGCTGACAAAAGCGCAATTTCTGGTCGTGAAGCGCTTTTGTTATCTGTTGGTGGTCGTGTTGGTGGCGGTAACATTGCAGGTGTTGCTGTTGCAATTTCTCTTGGCGGTCCTGGTGCTGTATTCTGGATGTGGGCAATTGCCCTGGTTGGTATGGCAACAAGCCTGGTGGAATGTTCACTCGCTCAGCTTTATAAGCGTAAAGAAGGTGATGCATTTCGTGGAGGTGCTGCACGTTCGATAATTCATGGTCTTGGTGAAGACTATCGGTGGCTTGCTTACCTGTATGCTGTCTGTTTGATTGCTTCCTTTGCGATTGGTTTTAATGCCTTTCAAGGTAATACCGTTGCAGGGGCTGCCCAGGATAGCCTGGGTATTGACCGCATGTGGACTGGTGGCCTGTTAGCTATTATTACTGGTTTCATTATTTACGGTGGTATTAAACGTATCGCAAAAACGGCGGATGTTATCGTACCTATTATGGCTATCGGGTATGTCGCGATGGCGCTTCTAGTCATCCTAATCAACATCACTGAGATCCCAGCGGTCATTGGTAGTATCGTATCTAACGCATTTGGTTGGGAGGAGGCTGTAGGTGGCGGTATGGGGACTGCGATGGCACAAGGCTTGCGTCGAGGCTTGTTCTCAAACGAAGCGGGCCTGGGTTCCGCACCTAATGTTGCCGCTACGGCAGACGTCACTCACCCAATCAGCCAGGGTATCACACAGTCTTTATCGGTGTTTATCGATACAATCCTAATATGCAGCTGTACTGCATTCGTTATCCTACTGGGTGATGTATATGTCCCTGGCGCAGAAGGCATTGATGGTGTCGTTCTGACTCAGCAGTCACTGGTTTCACACATAGGGGCTTGGTCTCAGTACTTTCTGACCGGGGCGATTTTGCTCTTTTCTATTAGTTCTATTATCTACAACTACTACCTGGGGGAAAACGCCCTTACATTCATGTCACAGAACAAACTGTCTGTACACATTCTTCGCTTTGTTGTGATCGGAATTATCTTTATGGGTGCTGTTGCTCCGGGAGCAACGTCAGTGTTTTTCTTCTCAGATCCGATGATGGGCATCCTTGCTATCGTTAACTTGTTAGCACTTATAATGCTGTTTCCTACGCTCATCCGTATTTTGAAAGACTATAAGAAGCAACTTAAAGCAGGTATCGAACACCCACTGTTCGACCCCAAAGATTTCCCTGATCTGGATATTGACCTCGAAGCGTGGAAACCAAAAAAATAAGATAGTTGTTAATTAACAGAAGAAAGAGGGCGATCATCGCAACGACCTCATTAATCACTATAAAAAAAGCGAGTGCCGCAATTGCAGTACTCGCTTTTTCGTATGAGTTCAGGCTATCAGTCTGTTTTAGCGTTTCCCTTTTGATGCTTGATTGTTCTTCTCTTGAGTCCGGCGGTTAGCTGGCTTGTTTTTTGAATTTTGGCGTTCACCGTTTTGTTTATGTTTTGGAACAAAATTCAAAATAGAAACTGGCACCTCTTTGTTGGGTACAAATCCTTCAATCTCTTTTCGGGTAATAAGATGCCCCAAACGACTTTCGATAGCGCAAAGATTTCTGAAATCATCTCTAGAAACAAACGAGATCGCTTCGCCGGAAGCACCAGCACGGCCAGTACGACCAATACGGTGAACATAGTCATCAGCTGGATGAGGTAAGTCATAGTTAACCACACGCGTCAGCTCGTCAATATCAATACCGCGTGCAGCAATACCGGTTGCAACTAGTAACTTGAGTTGACCCGATTTAAAGTCTTCCAATACTTTTGCACGAGCATCCTGACTTCTGCCACTGTGAATAGCTTCTGCTTTAATTCCGCGCTTTTCAAGCTGGCTAACTAACTTCGCTGCGCCGTGTTTTGTTTCGATAAAAATAAGCGCCTGATCCCAATCATTCTCTTGAATTAAATGGCTCAGCAATGCCGATTTCTTGTCTTTATCGACGGTGATCAACCATTGGTCAATCTTCGGGGTAGTTGTGTTGTCGGAAGAGACCGATATTTCAACCGGATGTTCAATAGCGGTTTTGGCTAAGACGCGAACCTGCTTTGACAGCGTGGCCGAAAACAGCAGGTTTTGTCTTTGCGAAGGCAAGCGTTCAATAATTTTATTGATGTCTTCGATAAAGCCCATGTCGAGCATTCTATCGGCTTCATCCAAAACCAATATTTCTAGCTCATCAAAATGCACGGCTCTTTGGCTATACATATCCAGAAGTCGACCAGGAGTGGCAACCAAAATATCGACACCTTCTATGAGGCGCTGCTTTTGCTCTTTATAGTCAACACCGCCATACATCGCCAGCGAGGTGAGGTTTAGGTGCTTGCTGTATTGCGCAATATTGTCTTCAACCTGCACTGCCAGTTCACGCGTCGGTGCAAGGATGAGGGCGCGAATACGTTTGGCACGTACGGGATGCTTGTCGCTCAGCATTTGTAATATTGGTAATACAAAACTAGCTGTTTTACCTGTACCCGTCTGCGCGGCAGCGATAAGGTTCTTACCCGTCAATATGACCGGAATAGCCTTCTTTTGAATCGGCGTAGGAGTCTTGTAGCCTAATTCGGTTACAGCTTTTAAAATCGGATCGCTTAATCCAAGGTTGGAAAATGGCATTTGGAGTCTCAGGTGTATGATTAATAAACAACTGTTAAGGCTGAAGGCTATAACAGAAGAGCATGGAGACGCATTCTAACATGAAGGAAGAGTATCCGATGCGCTTTCCGGAAAGTATCAATGTTTAATGACCGATTCACCACTTGGAGATGGCTTTTTTTCCTTTGTATCTAATACAATAATGGCATCGACGACTGGCTCTAGACGAGTCCAGGTATTTGTCGAAATGTCATAGAATTTTTTCGTCGCGTTTACCGCATGAGGGAGATTATGGGCATTAAGCACGCTAATCTCAGTCTAAGACATCCAGTTTATGATATAGCAAAAGTAATTGTAACGAGAGTTGTAACTATTAGCATTGCGTGAAATCACGCTGCAAAGAAAATAACTTTGAACATATTATTTTGGGTGTGCCTAAATTACGGATGGCCATCAGCAGATTCGTCTGAGTCATGAATGTATAAGCAATGATGATCTCTTTTATTTAATGTTGCTTCAGATTAGAAGCAACAATAAGTAAAAAGATCATGATCTTTTTACTATTCTTAACAATAGAAGCGTTATTCGAACTAGAAATCCTTTACATATATTTGAGGCTACATTTAGTTGTATATCAATAAACCAGGTTTGCCCTGTTTTATTTTTGCTAAAGGTGATTCTCATGAAAATACTGCTACTAACAACACTATTTACATTCACTGTTAACGCTGCACCCTATGTTGGCGTATTCGGTGGGTTTGTTGATTCTGACCAGGTAACGGGACTGGCGCTTGGATATGGAGGTGAAGTGTTAGCAGCCGAAGCGCGAATCGCAAAAGGGTGGGATACTGACCTAACTGGCATCTACGGCAAAGCAACAACCCCTGCAGCAATCAGTCCTTACATGCTTATAGGGTGGAGTGATACTGACACAGATGATGGCCTGTCATGGGGGATCGGAATTTCTTACGACGCAGGAGATAACATAAGCCTTTCAGCTGAATATATGGCTTATACAGGTTACTTTCAGCCTGATGTGCAAGGTGCAAACTTCGGCCTCACCTACAAGTGGTGATATAAATAGATTCTGTATAAGCAGAAGTTTGGCAAGTTGTTGCACTAGAAGACGCTTTACGTCTCTCTGAACAAATTGAAACCTAATACAATTTATTTGTAGGCTACGATAGCCCACTCCCAAAGTGAGAAAAATTAATATAGCCCCCTTTCTGCGATCATTCTCGAGGGCTAACATTTAAAGTTGTTATTGATTAACGAGGTTTACTGGTTCAACTAACACACCGAAGAGAACATTAAAACGCTTCAATTATGTAATTGATATTAACAGTTCTTTACCTTTGGCTCGTGAAACACATGGTGTCATGCATTTCTTACTTTCGCCTTTGGTCAAAACTGAATCCCTGTGATCAACTTCACCTTCATAATCAACCCTGCATTTACCACACATACCGGTTTCACAGACAGATTCAACCGTTACACCGTTATTTCGTAAGGCATCAAGCATGGCTGCCTCGGTTGCGTAACCTGAAGTAACACAGTGCCAACTTTAACGATATCCCCCACGCATATATTGTGTTCATTCATTCCTGCCACAACCAAGTTTTCACCAAATCCGCCTTTGACAAACAAGTGATTGGAGTTAGGGAGCGTCACACCTAGTGGTTCATAGTGCTCTGAATCATATTGTAGAATTGCCCGCTCTTCACCACCATGGAAGGTTTCAGCCTGTTCATCACCAGCAAGACCTATAAGAGTCACTTCGCAACAGTCTATTGGGTGCTTATCAATACCGGTATTTATTGAGAATGATTTTTTTACTTTGCCAAGTCGTAATTCATCGATTGTTGATACGGGGTACATAATGATGCCTTATGTCTCTCTAATTAACTGTCTCATAGTACCGATTATCAAAGTGTAAAAATTTAGAAGAATTGACAAATAATCACTAAAAATAGTCAAAGACGGAATGCGGAGACTCGTTAGAAACAACTACTCACGATTTCTTTATGTAGCGTTTTGGAGACTTTCCCAACGCCTTTTTAAACATTGTGATGAATGCACTAACAGAGTCATAGCCGAGTTGTTCTGAGACAGGCTGAACAGACTCACCTTTTGTAAGTAACTGGAGTGAAACGACAATATGCAGTTGTTTTCGCCATAAACCAAATGTCATTCCGGTTTCCTTCACCACCAACCGAGAGAATGTTCTTTCACTCATTGCAAGAAAAGAGGCCCACTGCTTGATAGTCCGCCTGTCAGCAGGATCGCTGAGGAGTATGTCCGCGACTTTCCTCAGCTTTGCGTCGCTGGAAAGAGGAAAGTTGAGTTGCTCTCTCGGCATTTGCGCCATCATTTTAAATAGCACATCAATCAGCATTTTTGTTTGCTCCTTTGCTGACTCTTCAGCAGAGAGCTTGGTCAAGTAGAGTATCATTTCTCTCACCAAAGGACTGATTGAGAGAGTGCAGCACCTATCAGGTAGTGCCACTCTGGCAGAGTCAATGAACACGAAGCAGAATGTTGCAGAAGAGGCTGGGGTATTTCTATGTGGCAAGCTGGCTGGGATCCATACTGCCGACTCAGTAGGTACCATCCATATTTCATTATCTACTTCACAAATCATTGAGCCAGTCACGGGCATAACTAACTGTCCTCTTTCATGTGAATGAATGGGTGCTTTGAACTCGCTATTCGATGAAGTCAACAGAAGTACATCAATTGAGGATTCAGATGTATCGGCCGCAAAATTATGCAAGGCTAAAATCCTTGTTGATTCAGCAAGTCTGCGCCAAGTTTCAAGGGCTCTATGCACCTAGCTTGCTTTCAGGCTCCCATTTATATCGGTTTGTTAAAGATAGTCCTAACTACACTGAATTGTGGGTAATCTTCGCCGTTTCAATGAACAAGATACGGTATCGACCAACGTCACCACCCGAGATATTCGCCGTAATCAGGATGAGGGCTCATGGCACAGTACTCATGTTATGAGTGTTTTCCGCTAATATATTTAACTGATTAGATTATCATGATAAATTAATGACAACGATGATGATGATCCAACAAAGATATAACTAAAACATATGCAAGTGCTAAATGAGAGACTGGTAACACTGTTTTGCTATGAAGATAAATCAGCCGGGCTGTTGATGCGAAGCAGCTTGAACGCTCTATGTAAGGTAGAAGCTTACCACTCAAATCGGAAGGGAGATATTACTCATGTTTTGGAAAATCACCCTATCCAACTGATGTTCATTGCTGGCTCTGAAGAATACATTAAAGAGGTATATTATAGCGTTAATAACGTCTATAAAAATAAAAGCCTTACAGATAATGTTAAAACCATTATCGTTGCAATCCCTAAAATATTGAATGCTCAATCGTTAAACTTTCTTGTAGAACAGGGGTATGATCTAATTTTAGATGATGCTTATCAGTTAAGGGATTTTAAAAGCAAATTTACTCCGTTATATCAAAAGCTAAAAACAAGAAACTTACTGGCTTTCAAACTTGATACACTAGAAATAACTGAAAAGCTGTATTTGCAGATTTTCATTAAATTTGTGTCCGATCACCGACTTGTGAAGCTTATTTTTCGGGATTATGTATACAGAAACTACAAGATTGCACTTCTTGAGGCTCTCTATAAGAAAAACCATAAAATTAGTTTATTAACTGAATTAACACACTACTTTGTAGAAAACAGCAGCTTCCAGCGTGGGCTTGTTTACTCCGCAGAACTGTTAAAGGTATGCCCCTGGTCGTTCCGGGCAAACCATACGCTAAGTAAGTATCATATGGCAAGATCACCAGAAAAGGCTTTGGCATATTTTCTAAAAACAGATCAAAGTCAGCTGGGTGAAACGGATCCTGATTTTATCTTCGAACTGCATGCCAAGAATTCGTCTAGCCGCTCTCTGGGTATTCTAAATAAATATATTTTGTCACGGGAAGATGCTGTGTTGGATCTAGCCATGTCAGCAGCAAATAGGTTCATGTATCAGCCAAGCGTACTGAGAAAGCTTTTTGTTAATACGCTCAGTAACAATCGGATAAGGATAAATATCAACAAAAAAATCATCCAAAATTGTTCAAAACAAACGAGTTTTGTACTATCAGTTATGCCGATGTTATTAGCGGGTAAATCTTATGCTGCTGGTGAAATTATAAAGCGCGAGATCCGTACCTTGGATGAATGTGATGTATCACCTAAAGAAGCGATAATCTATTCATTGATGTTTTCTCTGCTTGGCCGAAACAGTTATGCTAAAAGAGTTCAGTTAGATGATAATCCTGAAACTTTTAACCAACTTCAGCATGAAAATGCGTTAAAACTAATAGATAAATTAGAAAAAGAGGTACAGTTAAAGATTGAAACGGTTACAGCATGCAAGAATGCAGATGATATCTTCAAGCATTATAGACAATATCCATTATCTAATGAGTTATTACACGCGGCCTGCTTGTCATTAGACAAGTTAGATGTAAGTGATGAACGATTTAAGAACCTGATCAATACATCTATTTTTCTTGAGACATCTGCCGAAAAAAGAAGTGAGCTAAGAAAGATAAAGTCTCGGGTGTTTTAATTACAACAAAGAGCTTAATTAGCTGATCCGAATACTACTTCATTCTATGGGATTACACCCTCAAAATTCTGTTTATCCCACTTTAAAAGGGCTTAATGTAATGAACAAAAAACAATGCCCGTTGCTTCATAATAATAGCGTCATGTGCAATTTCACGCTTACCTTTATAACAAATAACTCACAATCGACATAACACTTACCATCACTTGATTACCACTACAGAGTGCTATCTGGTGATAACAATATCGCCGCACCACACTCAAAAGATAGACCAAGCATGGGGTGCTTGGTCTATTTTATATCACCTTAGTTGATACAACTTTACTTAGAACTTAAATTTGTTGAAAACAGATTCAAGAATACGATCTGCGATGTATTTGTGAGTCGCTGTTGTCGGGTGAGTTACTCCCCAGAATACGTGTGAATCAGAGCCATAGTACGCACATTCGTTTGTCAGGCTGCGACTATATAGATAATCCAAGGCTGAGCTACGGTTGATGTCTAAGCAAGGCTCTGACGCGTTTTTGAAACCGTGTTTCTGCGCAACAAAACAGGACTGGCACATTTAACAGAAGCTAGCTAAGACTTACATTATTAAGTCAGTCAAATACACTTGGAACAGCATTGTTGATTTTCTAGCTTGTAATAGTCTGAACATGATGTAATTTCACGTGTTTTTGGTTGTTGGAGGTAGGGTTTATCCTTCCGGGACCAGAATTAGGAGGGAAGTCTTTGATTCTCTAGAACGGTTTACGTTGTGAGCCTATATCCTTGTGCCCGAGAACGATTGAAGTTCACTGTTGCAGTCTGAATGGAGTGTGATGAGCCAATGAGCAACGCACGTTGTCGTTAAAACTGTGTGCAGGCTTTTAACCAATTTTGCTGTTCGAAATTTAAACGTTGAAGGATTGGCGGTGTGTGGGATTCAATATACCTTGTTTTACCTTTGCGAAGCTGCCGACCTGTCCAGTCAACAAGCTCTAAGTAATCCATCAATCGCATCGGGATCCCTTCGATGATGGCTTTGCAGGTGTTGAATTCGGCTTCGCTATTGGTGTCGCCTGCTAACAAGCGTTGAATAATGACCATAGCTTATGTGTTGGGTTTGAAAAGGGGCTGATGATCAGATTGGGATTAGTATTGCGGTGCAGTGAAATTAACAGAATTGATGGTTTCTTAAGCCTGCCTGTCCTATAAGTCGAAGGTTACAGTCCATAACAGAAGAGCATGGGGACGCATTCTAACATGAAGGAAGTGTATCAGGGACACCCACCTGTACATCATTCGTGTAGATCGGTCATGACTATGGCTAAATGTCCATAAACAGGGATAACAAAAATAGGGCAGGCACAAATAACCATCTTGTCTGCAAGATGATATTTCAGCTTAAGGTTGCCTGCTTTTATATACAGTCAACAAAAAAGGTGGGGGTAATCCATTGGGCTTTAATGATTGAAGGCTACTTAATTAAAACCGATATAACATCCCAATGCTTATCAGCTGTACCGACGAGTCGTAGAAGTTGATATCACTATTTTCTTCAAACCAGACCACACCAGCATTGGCCAGCCAGTCTTCCCAACCAAAAGGTTTGTTATAGAAGGCTGTAAAACTGGCACCGTACCGCTTACTGTCTGCTTTTTTACTGTAAACAGGGTTGGCCTCATCGTATTCCAGATCAGCATAAGTGGCATTGGTGACAAATTTCCAGCGATTAACCGAGTAAATATAGTTTACATTAAAAGACAGTCCATCATAGGCCACGGCGTCGCCGTCGAGATCTTGATCGATATAGGCTATTGCAGGGGTGACTCGATGTTTATTCTCGTCCAAGTTAAATGTGTATTGAACAGAGAAACGATTTCTATCGCCGTTACGATCCAGCAGAGCGCGATCGGCAGCGGATAATCCAAGAGCTTCACCACTGCGTTCCTTATCGATATCAACTTCCCGTGCTGAGTAGCGCAGTTCTAGTTCAGTACCATATATATTATCCCAGATGAGTCGATAGCCGTTGCTGGTACGATCGGTGTTTGTTCGATCGATGCCGGTGACAAAGGGATCTTCCCACACTTCGGTCGCAAGCGGGGTTTGCAAAAAGCTAACACCGATTACACCGGCATTACCAATTTCTTGCCGCATACCGGCGCGGGCGGCAAAATCGAAGCGGATATAGTCTTCAAGCTGGTTACCAAAAAATACCTGGGTACGGGTGCTGGCAAAAGTGTAGGCGAGCTCCAGACCTATTACCGGTAGACCGGAAGTTTCACTATCAGGTGACTTAGTGAGAGTGTCGATGCTTTTGTTACCGAGCTCGACACTGCCGAACTCTGCCAGCGTGTTGGACTCGACGCGGGTCACACCGGCTCCAAGGTTGATAAAACCACTGAATCCGCTTTCCTGGGGAATTGAATCAATAGCGAAAGCTGATGAGACCATGCTAGTGCTGAAGACAAGAAAACTAAGGTAACGCATAGAAAACCTCATTGACCGATGAATATTTGTTATAAATCTTAGTCCATTACTTCCTGCTTGCTTGTAATTTTATTAATAATAGGAAAACACCCCAAAGGTTTTCCAGCTAGGCTTAAACGACTTTTTGACCAATTAATCTAGCGTGATGAGCGAGTAGTACGATGAGAAAGAAAGTGGCTTTCATTCGTGAATATTTGAGTACAAGCGATGTGAAAATTCAGCTGTTGTGATTCAGGTGATCAAGCAAGATGTCGTGTCACTGGGTTCGCTTCAGAACTGAGCATTATTAAAACAGTGCAACTTGCTGTTGTTTGTCGAACAGCATTGCATAAGCTTTTAAGAATGAAGGAATCGCTCAATGATAGATGCAACGAAAAAGCAAAAAATATTATTCTTGGTGATAGCCATTGTCACCGCTGTATTTTCAATATTCTCGGCTGTATTGATGACCGAACCTGGGCAAAGTCTGAACTTGCCTCGCAGTTGGGTTATGACGTACTTTCAGTATCGATGGTTTTTCATTGGCGTGAATGTTTGCTTGCTTGCCTACCTATGGTATTTGCATGTGAGCTTAAATATCTGGTCTAGATTTTGGGTTAGCCTTGCAAGTGTCGGCGTGGCGGTGTGTATTATCGCCGCTAATTTTTTACTGACCGCTTTTTTTCCGTCATATCAATACGGCGCAAACTACGTCTCTATTACAGATGCAGATAAGATATTAAGCGACAGCGATGTGATTTATGCAGTTGAAATCAATGACGAGGTACGAGGCTACCCACGAAAGCATCTTGAAGTGCCGCACATTGCAGGTGACAACATTGGCGGCAAAGATGTCGTAATGACTTTCTGTGCGCTCAGCAACCTACCGGTGGTGATTGAGCAGGATATCGGTTTTGGTCAATCCGATTTAGGGATCCTCATCCAAACCCACAACAATTTGGTGATGGTTGATCGTAACTCAGGTGAACTTATCCAGCAGATAACGCGCACTCCTGAATTTTCTGAGGCGAAAGTCGTGTCTCATCCCAATACGATGACGACATGGAAAAGTTTCAAGGAATTGTATCCTCAAGCCACGGTGTTTAATTACGAGTTTAATCGTGTGGTTGATTCGTTACTGCTCGCCTTGTTTGAAGGCCCAATGGAACAACAGTTCAGCAATGAATATGGACCAATATTTCCGACACTGGCGATGAATGACAATAGATTGCCACCCAAAGAGCAAATATGGGGATTCGATTCTGGTGACGTTCAGGCAGCATTTACCCGTTCTTTTGCTCAGAAAAATCCGGTGTTTAAGTTTGACTTAGAAGGTCATCCTTTAGTCTTGGTCTACGATGAAGAGCACGATATTGTAAATCTGTTCGATGGAGTCATTGATGACCAGTTGGTTGATTTTGAATCGATAGACTTCAGAGGTACAAATGAAAATGGGCGATTAAAACAGTTACCAATGCATAACGGTGTCTTCTGGATGGTATGGTCACATTGGTATCCGGGTACCCAGGTTTTTAATTGAATTATTAGAATAATCACTGATATTTGAAGCAAAGCCGTGATGACCTATCGCCTTATGGGAAAGTGCCTGAGCACCACAAGAACTCCTATTAGAGCAACCGCATTATTCAATTGGCTATGCTTTAATTCTCCCCAAGAAAGTAAAGGCATAATATGCGAGAAATTTTCTTGTCACTGCTCTTGATTGTTCCTTTAAATGCCAACGCCACGGCTCCGGCTTTTAGCCGTTTATTTGCAGCAGCTGACAGCGCCGAAACAGCTTACAACACACCCGCAGGGATGACCCGCCTCTCGGAAAATGAGTTGATTTTGTCAGGTAACTTAATTAATTATTTTGGTGAATTTGAAATTAATGAAAGTGTAACCACGGTAAATGGTGGAGAGCCTGATAGCGGTGATCCGATCATTATCCCTGCAATGTATTACGTCCATATTATCAATGACGATTGGCGAGCGGGCTTTTCATTGAATATTCCCACGGGGTTTGGCTCGAGTAGCGGAGGCAGTTGGGCTGGCCGATACTACAGTACTGAGTCTAGCCTTATTTTAATCAGCGCAAATCCCAGTGTAGCTTATAAAGTCAATGAATGGCTGTCACTCGGAGCTGGTTTAAATCTAAATTACACGACTTCTGAAATCACGTCTGCAATTGCGAATAGTGATCCCAGTTTGTCAGATGGTGAACTGGATGTTGAGTCAGACGGTCTCGGTGTGGCTTTCGTTGCCAGTAGCTTAATAGAATTCACTCCTCATACGCGGGTGGGGATTAATTTTCACACTGAGTCTGACGCAAGTAGTGAGCCTGATATCGATATCAAAGGGACTAGTGTTCCACCAGAAGTCGTGGATATGATCAAAGACCTCGAAATTACCAGTAAAGTCCCCGCTCAATTCCAATTCGGGGTGTATCACCAACTGGATAATCTGTGGGAATTAACTTTTGATGCCATGTGGATAAATTTTTCCGAATTTGGCGTGACCGAGATCAGTATTGTTGGTAATGACATCGAAGCACCCGATGACTTATATGAAGACTTCTGGGCATTCTCCGCCGGCTTATCTTTTCCGATAGCAGCAAAAATGACCGGCAGAGTAGGGGCACTTTATGTGCAATCCCCGATGAAAGATGAAAATCGCAGCTTCTCTTTTCCCCTTGATAGAATTTACGGCGCGGGTGTCGGCATACAGTACAAGCGCGAAAGTGGGGATTTGGTCGATGTGAATTTCAACCTATTCGATAGCGGAAAAGCTCCTATTGATACCGGTGTTGATCCCAGCCGTGGGCGAATCGCCGGTCACTATGTAGACCATTATGCGCTTGGTTTAGAACTAACTTACCACTGGAAATAAAAAAACACTCCGTACTCATTACGTCGCAGCTAATCGCTTGCCCGCATCGGCGAGCAATATGTCATAAAGTAGCTTTGCTGCTAGTCCAGTGCGACCTACCTTCGGCGCAACAAGATGTACCGGCACTTGATAGCGCGTTCCGCCTTGCAAAGGCAATCGCACTAGTTCTGATGTATCTAATTCCTCTAGCCTATGGTCAGGCATCCGACAAAAACCAAGCCCCGAGCTAACCGCCTGCCAGGCATGATCAAAATTATCTACCGTAACTCGCCGCTGGGATTTCAACCAACCCACATTTTGTTCCTCTAATGATTCTTCAGAGCCAAGATCACGTACAACAATCTGAGTTTCAGTGAGCAGATCATCGTTACATATTGTGTCTTTTTGCGCTAATGGGTGGTTTCGAGACACGACGGGAATCATAGTTACGACACCAAATGCTTCGGCCAGATAGTTTTCGACAGGTAAGTTGACGATTGCAATATCAGCAAGTTGATCTTTAACGGCATCTTGTGTGCTTGATAATGACGTTTCACGAATTTTAACCGAAGTACCACTGTTATTTGCAAAGAATTCTTGTAACGGTTGGTATAACCAGCGACGACAACAAAGATGGTCGATAGACACTATAATCTCAGACTCCATTCCTTGGGATAATTGAGCCCCTATGACCTCCAACTCCCGTGCTTGATCCACCATGGGTACGGCTCTACGAAGCAGTGTTTTCGCATTATCAGTTAAAACAGCTTTCCGCCCTTCAATGCGGATTAGTGAAACGCCAAGTTGAGCTTCCAATTTTTTGATCGCATAGATCAAGGTGGTGTGGCTTTTATTCAGCCGATGTGATGCAGCCTGAATACTACCAGCTTTATCTACCTCTATAAGAGTAAGCCACTGTTCTAAGGTTGACTTTAATTTCATGGTCTATTTTGTCCACATAAATGCGCAATTTATTGAACTTTATTGTACATTTTTTATAGGTATTATTGCTACATATCTCGAGTCGCAGCACATGTCAGAGTGACATTTTATCCAGTGAATCGCGTTAAATTGGTTACACCTACTCATGTATTAGTAAGAAGGAATAAATCATGAAAAAATTGTTGCAGCTACACTTTGCGTTTAACGGTCCTTTTGGTCAGGAAATGGCAGATGGATTAAAAGATCTTGCTGAGTCTATTAATAATGAACCAGGTTTCATTTGGAAAATCTGGACTGAGAATTCGCAGGAAAAAGAGGGTGGTGGTATTTATCTTTTCGAGAGTGAAGAAACAGCCCTAGCGTACCTTGAAATGCATGCTGCACGATTAAAAAACTTAGGTGTTAAAGAGGTCTTTGGTAAAATCTTCGACGTTAACGAACCTTTAACTAAAATTAATAAAGGAGCTATCTCGTAAGTTATTCCTATTTGAATTTAATGGTGTATACCTCGGGTAAGAACATTATTCTCAACCCGAGGCATAATTTATTAAATATTACAAAATAGGACAGGTACATTTAGAAGAGTCTACTAAGACTTACATTATTAAGTCAGTGAAATACACTTGGAACAGCATTGTTGTTTTTCTTGCTTTTAATAGTCTGAAAACGATGAAATTTCACGTCTTTTGGCTTGTTGAAGTTAGGGTTTATCGTTCTGGTTTCAGAATGAGGAGGGGAGTCTTTGATTCTCTAGAGCGATTTGCGTTGTGAGCCTATATCCTTGTGCCCGTGAACGATTCATGCGCTCCAACTTTTTTGAAAATGTAATTTTGTCCAAAAATATTCATGAACCTAATCAAACTATCGTACTAGCTCCCTATTACACTTTTGCGAAGGATCTGATAGTTTACTTTGGCAATTACGCACTATTGTCTAAATTATCATTAGAAGTGTTTATTGATGAAACTTACTTTATTTGCGTCTGGATCACTGTTTTCTCTTTTTCTGGTTCCTTATGTAGAACAAAGGAAACAGAGTTTTAAAAAAATGTATGCAACAAAGCAAAATGCACAAAAAGGTATCGAGTCTGTACAGCATAACGCATCGACTACCGAAATTAATGATTTAACGTAACGCCCGTAAAGCGTCTCAAAAAGCTTATGTGTAGAATTAAGGTCGTCATTGGCGGCCTTTTTTGATGGATGGCTAAAAATTACTGTACAAAAAACGTACAGCTGTTATTATCTCGCTCGCTCTGTTGTACAGAGAGTTATTAAATGCAACATCAAGTACAAGTTAAACCTTCAGCTACATCTACGTTATCGTTTTGTACCTCAGTGTTTCCCTTATATTTTTTAGTAACATTAAATAATTCAACCGCTTAGCACATCGCATTTTGGCGATTTATTAATGAATTTTTATAAGGGGCAGCATATGTCTAATTCAAGTACTGGTATCGTAAAATGGTTCAACGAAGATAAAGGTTTTGGTTTTATCACTCAGGATAACGGCGGCGCTGACGTATTCGTTCATTTCCGCGCTATCGCTTCGGAAGGTTTTAAAACCCTAGCCGAAGGTCAAAAAGTTTCTTTTGACCTGGAGCAAGGCCAAAAAGGCCCTCAAGCAGCGAACGTAGTTGCTTTATAATTAGAAGACTGATCTTCTGAAAAAAATGCTGGCAATGGCCGGCATTTTTTATGCGTGTCGTTTAAGCATTGGTTCGGTACCCACTCAACATAACAGCCAAACAATGAATCACCGAAAGGTCGCCTATAACGTATGGGCTGGCAGTTGTTATCCCCGTTTTTTACCTAATCTAACCATCGTTCACATGGATGAAAAGCAGGACACTTTAAAAATGGATAAACAGAACATTTGAAAGGCTGCCAACTGGCGGCCTTTCTTGTATCTGTACTGTAGGTGTCGTAGCCGTGTTCGGATTTGGAATTTCCGACAGCTGAGATTTTTTACACCACAGCTTGCAGTGCTGCATGGTCGAAAAAAAGACGTTTTAGCTCAATATGGTCTTATAGTTCACGCTTTGATAAGATGACGAAAATTGTCTTATTGCCGAAAAGTCGTGATAGGCAGATAAGGCACGGCAACGACGAATAAGAGGCTCGGGGTGGGCCGCGGGCAGTGTAGAGCGCGAGAGAATCAACTTTGAGACGTTAATTTCGTGCGCTTTCAGTCGGTCGCGCATATGCTCTTAATGTCAGCGCAATAAAGCTGATAACATGATAAATACCTTTTTGTTAATGAATCCCCCGCTTCTCCAAGTGCCAAGCGGGGTTTTTTTGCTTTCATAGGCGGTAAAGGGTGAGGGTGTTTGACTGCGCGAGTTGGCCGATAGGCTGGAAACCAACGACGGGATCTTGCCCGCTATCAATCCAGACCAGGCACCACACTAGAGACCGAGAAGTAATCAGGAGAGCGTTATGTTAACCATTAACGACGACGACACCATCACCCTCAAAACCGACGATTATGAGATCGCGTTCCACAAAAGCGAACTCGGCAAGCGCGTCAGCTACAACCATGAAACCGGCCAGCTGATTTTAACCGATCTGCCTGATGGTCTGATTGAACAAATCGAGCAGGCACTGCAAGAGAGGGATGTCACATGAAGGATGCCGAGCAGCTCAACTTCCGGCATGCCCAAACGCTGAGCCACAAAATTCTTGAAGAACCGGCGGAATACGTCGAGGAACTTAATCAGCTGATTGAAGACTGATTGGCGAGGAATTCTAGGTGGGCACAAAATATCAGCTGAGAATAAATGTTTATGCGAAAAGGAATAAATCAAAAAATCAAAGAAACCTTAGAGTTTATCCAGAGTAACCCTAGTTGTAATTCAAACACTCTTGATGTTCGAATTGTACACGAGTTGATTTCAGACGGATTTGCTGAAGGCTTCGATATATTTTCGCAGAGTACAACTGAGCAAAATAGAACAGGCACATTTAACTGAGAAGTGGCGCAGAATGCTGTTCAAGCGGCGCAGTTTGCCAACGAGGCCAATAGCGAAGCCCAAACGGGTATCCAGGTGGTGCAGGGTACGGTTGAAAGCATCAACAAGCTGGAAAGTGAGATTAGCCACACATCAACCCGGCTGGGTGGCTTGGCGCAGGAAGCAGACAATATCGGTGGTATCCTCGATGTGATCCGTGGCATTGCCGATCAGACTAACCTGCTTGCCCTTAACGCGGCCATCGAGGCTGCCCGCGCTGGTGAGCAGGGACGTGGTTTTGCTGTTGTCGCTGACGAGGTGCGTGGACTGGCCCAGCGTACTCAAGACGCTACCTCGGAGATTCAGACGCTGATTGAGCATCTACAGCAGGGTACCCGTGATGTCGTGTCTAGTATGGAAATGGTTTCTTAAGCATGCCTGTCCTATCAGCCGGCGACATATATCCTTATTTGTTATGTTGTTACATTAGCACAAACTCAGCGGAACAATTAACCGACCGCAGTGCCTTGTTAGCCGTAGGTGCCCGAAGCATTCCCCCAAATCGTGGTAGGGACTTTTTGACTACCACCAATTATAATTGGTGATTATTTTAGAACTGCATTTTACTTCATGAGCCAAAAACCTGACCGCACCACCGCAATGCGAATGATTATTGAACAAGTTAAGCAGGAGTTTCCACTTTACGAATCAGACACGTTTGTTTGTGGCCCCGACAACAACTGTATTGGGTGTCCAAAGAAGCTAATGGAAATCGTGGATACAGAGTTAACTTACTGGGAACACGCGATTAATCGGGGGGTAACTCCAGATTTTGATGAAATATCACGATTCGGTAAGTTGTGCAAAAACGTAAAACGCGGGTTAATCCGCAACAACAGAATCAAAACCTAAAGACTCTTTATTAACCCGCGTGGCGATATCTAAATTGAGCTCTCGCATAAACCAGCTGAGGCTGGCGAGACGAGAACGCCAGTCATCGATAATGGCTTTGCAGGCATTGAATTCGACTTAGCTATTAGTGTCGCCAGCTAATAAGCGTTGAATCAGTACCGGTTTGCTATGAAGGGCGCACCAGCGATCAATGACCTCTTTAACCGTTAATGCTTGCGCATTTTCTTCATCAATATGTACCGCGAGCTGGTAGTATGGCGTTGATTCCAGGCAAATATGTTGTTTTCTAGCGGTGGTCATGAGTTACTCCTCGCTGGTGGAATAATGACCATAGCTTATGAGTTGGGTTTGAAAAGGGGGAGGGGATCAGATTGGGATTAGTATTGAGATGCAGTGAAAATAACAGATTTGATGGTTTTTAAGGATGCCTGTCCTATCAGTCCCGCTCCAAAATAGAAAGCCCTAGCAAAATGCCAGGGCTTTTTCATTTTTCACTTATTAGTAATGTATGGTCTAGTAGCTTTGCTTAGATTTTCTTTATAGCAACCGGGATCCCATGACGTGCTGTTGAACCAAAAGTTCTGTCTCGGTATAAGCTCGCTCCTTTACGGGTAGGATCTACGGCGTTAAAGGCATTCACTGCCATGCCGCCCTTTCTTTCAGGGATCCCCGCAAGGGTTTTACCGTCTATGGTGATGTCGCTCGCGCCAAATGCGGTATGGCCATATCCAAGTGGCACGGCGATACAGCCCTTCGCAACGGTGGCGTCAGCCTGAACGATTCCCTCAATGGAGGCACCTTTTGGTGAAGTCACTCGTGCCTTGTCACCCGTCTTCAGCCCGTACTTCTTCGCGTCTTTCTCATTCATCTGAATAAAGTTTGACTCGCCCAGGGCGGTGATGCTCTTGAGCGTAACGGAATACGGACTGCGAAGCTGATGTTTGAACGTCGAAAAGTAGAATGGATATTCGCTCTCGTTCCAGAGATCCCGGATGGCGGTACCGTCCCAGAGTCTTTGCTTGTCAAATACCGGCAAGCCGTCAAGGTATTCTCCTGAATGGAAGTTGGTGATATGCGCAAGCCCTTCGTTGTACATCTGGAACTGAGCATCCCATCTCATCATTTCATTGAAGAATTCGCCTTCGTATCGGCTGTCTACCGGATAATAACGGCCACCCCGTGTGAACAGGAACATGGTCGGTCCAATCTCTTCTGCCTTTAACCGCTCTTTTAACTGAGGATAAATGCGGTCTACGCTGGTGAATTTAACGTCTTCCTCTGTCGGGTTAGGCAGCACTTCATCACTGTGTGCCAGGTTGGCCAATACAGGGATATAGTAGTCTTCCGGCGTGTAGATTGCTTTTGCGTTACCCGCAGCATCTTTAAAGGCATTGTCACCAAAGCCATTCAGCTTGAGCTGTTCCGCAACGTCAATCAGGAACTGCTCCATACATACTCGGTTGCCCTGTGCATTGAGCGGTGTTTTAGGGGTAATAATCGGGAAGGACACTACATCACCCATTAACTCACTTCCCCATTGACGGGAGGCTCCCCACTGCTCGTATTGAGCCAGATCCGGGACGAAATAGTCCGCGTAGATATTGGTTTCATTGAAGTAAGGATCGGATGCGATGATCAGGCCCAGCTGTTTAGGGTCTTTGATAGACTCTTCCACTTGGTCTTTTAAGCCTGAGCAGGCATAAATAGGGTTGTTGGCCCATGCAATCCAGGCCTTAAACTTGAATGGATTACCATTGGCATGGGCAACGAGCAGCTCTCCTGCATTGTCCTGGACAAAGGTTTCATTCCACGGCATATCTGATGGGAACGGATTGATTCCTTTCTTAACTTTCTCCTTGTACTCATTGCTTTGACGATAGTCGCCCGAACGCTCAGCATTAAAGCCGCTAAGATGCGCATGTTCAAAGGCCATCATATCGTAGAGAGGTGAGGTGTTCTCAAAGCCCATACTGCCGGTGTGCAGCATACCGCCCTTGGCGTTATGTGCGCCGACGAGGGTGGCGAGCATGATCATGGCGAAAGCAAACTGACTGCCATCACTGGCGTTACAACCGGTATTGGTCTCGATAGATACGCGACGACCGTG
Organism: Photobacterium sagamiensis; assembly: GCF_050337085.1. NCBI lineage: Bacteria > Pseudomonadati > Pseudomonadota > Gammaproteobacteria > Vibrionales > Vibrionaceae > Photobacterium > Photobacterium sagamiensis. The sequence goes on from NZ_JAKJSP010000013.1 coordinate 112,549, forward strand.
CGAGCTGAACTCTTTGGCAAGTTCTACTATTTTGGCTTCAGATATCTGACATTCGGCGGCGTAATCAGCCATAGAGTGTTCATTGACGCGTTTTGCCAGAAGTGAGAAGGCGGTTTCAACCCGGATGGACTGACCATCTTCCGTCGTGACTTCTCCACTGAACTTGATGTTACAAGGCTCTGTACTGTCTGAAGTCGTTAGCTGCTGGCTCTTGGCATCTATTACCATCTTGGTATCAGCATCGCCTTTTCCACAGGCTTCGGCAGTAAGGAATTTGCGATACAGAGGGTGTTTCACATCGGTGACTACCAGATAAGGAGCGTTGGTATAGTTGATTTCGCCAACCTTGTTAGCACCTTCCTGGCTACATGAAGCCAGATACGATTTATTATACCGCTCGTTGTTGATGATGTACTGCATCATTGCGTGCATCAAGGCGGTATCACCACCGGAACGAATAGGAACCCACTCACAAATTTCTGATGTTGATGAAGTGGTGAGCGAGCGCAGAATCGGATCGATTACCACATATCTGAAGTTAGGGTTTTGTGTACGAGCATCTGCCAAACGCTTAGAGGCAGAGTTCAGGCTGATCCCGCTGAGTCCGGGATTAGTGCCAATGAAAATAGCAAATTCACAGTGCTCGAAATCCGTTGTCGGAAGGGCACCACTGTTGGCTCCGTCTTCTACACCAAGAGCACAACCCGCTACCTGCTGGTGGCCGCAGTATGAGTCTTTGTTACCGATGTTCGGTGTTCCCCAAGAAGCTTCAGAGAAACGCTTGTAAAATTCCCACCGAGCCGGGTCTTCTGAGCAACCGGTCATCAGCAGCTGATTTTTCTTCGGACCAAAATCCGGGTAGGCTGGATTGGCGATGGTTTTATCGTCGTAGATATCTGCCAAGCCTTCTACGTGACCTTCACCAAACAGATCGCCACCCTCTACCACTTCCTTAACGAGTTGTTCATAGGAGATAGACTGCCAGCGGTTTTCACCCCGTTTACCTACGCGCTTCAGACATTGAGTAACGCGGCGTGGATCGGTAACGGCATCAGGGACAGCATTCCCCCTGCCACAGAGTGTTGCCCGGTTCTCATTACCTTGTTCACCGACTAGCTGTAACATCGCCTCCTGGGGCGATACTTCCATCGCAACAGGATTACCAGATTGAGTGGAAAGAGCGTATGGGTTGCCACAGACTCGCAGGATTTTATCGGTCTTATTGTCGATACGAATGCGTGCACCACAAACGTTGTAACAGCCAAAACACTTGGTAAATGCGAAGCGCTGGTTCGGGTTGTTGGTGAGCTTGTTGTCTGGGCCCAGAATAAATTCTGGCTCGGCACTTAATGGTGCATAACGGCTGATGTCCTGACTTTGCTCGCCAGCAGTCGCTTTAGAAATGCCTGCCATTCCGCCAGTGATTGTTGCGGCGGCACCAGTTTTTAAAAATTGTCTACGATCCATAATTAACGCTGCCATCTAAGTTCTGAATTTAGGTTATACGGCTGATCACTTTCTGTATCCGTTAAGCCAATGTAGTAAACGTTAGGCTGGGTGTTCTTGTCTGATTGCAGAACTAACGCTTCATGCTCCTTGAGCAATTTGGAGACCTCACTGTCGGGATCTTTCAGGTCACCAAAGACACGAGCGCCCCCGGTGCAGGTTTCAACACAGGCGGGTAAGAAGCCTTGCGAAGTTCGTTGAATGCAGAAGTTGCACTTATCTACCGTGCCAGTTTTACTATTGGTGAAACGCACGCCATCATAAGGACAGGTGTAGACACAGAAGTTACAGTCGATACAGCCGGTGGAATCGACCACAACAATTCCGTCTTCTTTGCGTTTAAACGTGGCGCCGGTCGGACATACCTTGGTACATACCGGGTTGTCACACTGATTGCAAAGCAGCGGGAGATTGAGCACATACTCCTTGCCATCAATTTCAGTACTACTCTGAAGTACCTGAGTCCGGTGCTCATTAGGCTCATTACCATTTTCATGACCGCAGGCGGTGACGCAGGCCTTACAGCCGTTGCAGCGGCGCAGATCGATCACCATTGCCAGTTGTTTGTTTTCTTGTTCTGAGTCGCTGGCTATTACTGATGCAATGACGGGTGAGGCTGATACCAGTGATACCGTGGTACCGCCAGCGAGTAGCTTAATCGCTTTACGTCTATCCATTTTATTTTCGCCTTATTATTATTCTTTGTTTAATGTTTTGTACCAGCGATTGTGGTGCTGCTTTGCCCAGTTCTCATCGCACTTTCCGTTGATCATGTTGCTCAAACCGCCTTCAGAAATCACGGTTGCCATAAAGATATGAACTACGGCGAATGCGCCGATAATCATTGCGGATATAATATGAAGGGAAATAACAACTGGAGCATTTTCATGGGATGGTGCTAACTCTGGGAAAAAGAGCATAAGACCGGTAGAAGACAGAACTAAAAAATTTATTGTAAATACCCAAAACCAGAGTTTTTCACCACCGTTGGCGAAGCCAGCTTCTGGATGCTGCTTTTCTCCAAAATTAATGTAGCCACCCGCTTTTTTAAACCAGTCAATATCGTACTTTTTAAATAATTGTTTTTTCCACCACATAAGAATCATGATGAAAGCACCAATCATAAATGGAAATACGGCAAACTCATGTAGAGTTGCTGATAACTTAACGGCTGCCGCCCAGTTGCTACTACCTGGGTCGAAGATTACTTTGCCCGCACCGATTATTACACCGGTTATAATTAAGACTAAACAAGGTATTGCACCGAACCAATGAACAATAACGCTTCGTATTGACCAGCGCTGAATAAGTTTGCCACTAAAGCCAGCGTCTAACTTGGAAGTCCCGTTAACAAAGACAAAAAGTCCCATGATCAGTGCGACACCTACAACACTGCCGACTAATAACCATGGCATGATAGATTGATTAGATAATACATCGAGCCATATAGAAGATTGTTTCATGTTAAACCTTCATGTTTATTATTACATTATGAAAATAGCTGTTAATAAATCATTTGTGAAATAGATAAATTTTGGTTTCACACTTCCTTTTTATTGGTAAGTTACATTAGCTTTCATTAACGTGCGATAAATTGGAGTATATATCGACATTGATAATTGTGAAGCAAGTCAAAACGCCATGTTACTATCGATAAGACTGGCAAAAATAACGAATCACCATTGGTAAGTGCTGATAAAAACACGTAAGTTACCATTAGTAAGTACTTGCGGAAATGATGTTACCATTGGTAAGTTGAGGAAAGTGTGATTATTATTGTGTTTTAGTGATGAAAGGTTACTAGTAGTAACTAGCTTGTTGGCTTATTAGGTGTTCTTTGATTTAAATCATAAAGATGGCATGTGCTAGCGAATTTCTGCTGTGATTTCAGCTCACAATCATCATCATCTTGCCAATTTTCATAGTCTTTGTTGTGAACCACTGGATACGGGGGAAGCCCCCACACATGATAGTAACGGTGCGGGATCTTATTGACCTAGTTTGACTGACCGTATAGGTCTCTTAAAATTCTACTTGATAATTATGCGATAGACCTCTTCCTTCAAGTAAGCTAATGCGATGTCTCTTGGTACGTGACCAGAAATCACAGCTTCACCTACAGACTCGATGATTCCATAACTAGCAATTAGCTTTAAACGATTTTGGTGATTTACATCCGAAATCGGTAGCTGAAAGATATCAGAATATGCTCCCACAAAAAAATCCTGAATATTATTAGAGAGCTCAGCATTGTTCGGATAACATTTTAGCGCTGCAATTGTAAGTCCATAAATTTCGCCATTCACCAGCATGCAATCAACATAAGATTCACAAAGAATGGAAACAAGATCTGTGATTGATTGGCTACTTGATTCTTTAGCTATTTGTATTGAATCAATTAAACGATTATCAATGCCCTGATAGATTTGCTTCAGTAAGTTCTCTTTGTTTTCAAAATGGTTGTAAGCAACGGGCTTTGTCACTCCAGCTTGTTCTGCAACCGTTGCCAGCGTCAATGCTTCTGCACCACGATTTTTAATAATCGAAACAGCTATTGATAAGAGCTGCTCCCTTCTTTCATCTTTAAGCATACGTTTTGACATGTTGTATCCTGAAAAATCTCTGAAACCTGTCATCACCAAGATAGATTAGGAGTTCATACTTCCTATATGACACTTGATGTGATTAAACGAGTTCTAATAACCTACTGATAATAAGTATACTTTTCGTAATCAATGCATACAAGCATGTTAAATCGTAAGTAATGTTCTATCCATTTTTTGGAGTACTTAAATTAAGCGTGACCAAAGTGGCCTTAACACCCATAGCGAAAAAAACACGACCGAAGGTGCATATTTCTTTTTGCTCCATAAAAACCACGATTGTTCTTTTAAAAAGTCTGCACCTAAAAATGAATCTGCGAGTTGTTCTGATTCTCGAGCATTAGTAGCTTTTAGTTCTTCTAATTGACTACCGGCTAGAAACTTACGTTGTTCCTCGTTGGCAACCCAATCTTGAGCAATACGTTCTGCTTCTGCCATTAATTGGTCTTGCGGCACCACCCTTTGAATTAACCCTGCATCTAACGCTTCTTTAGCATTTGGTTTCCAGCCTTCACTTCCTAACATACGCTGAGCATTCTTTTCACCCATTAAGCGGGGGAAATGAAAGCTAGAGCATCCTTCAGGGGTGATGCCTAAGGCTGCAAAAGGTGTTGAAAAGGTTGCGTTTTCTGATGCGATAATACTATTAGCTAATGTGGCGGCTGTTACGCTGGCTCCTAATGCCGGGCCATTCACCGCTATTAATAGGGGGTTGTTGCAGTTTAGGAATATATCGAATAGCGCCTGATTATTTTCTACGATTAATTTGCGTAGCTTTTTAGGAGGCATTAATTTGAGTGAGCCACCTAAATTTACTCCAGCGGAATAATATTTACCTGATCCGGTAAGTATTACGGCCCTGACCGCATCGTTGGTATTCGCTTTTGAAAACACTTCACTTAATGCTTCCATCATTTCCAAAGTCCAACCGTTTAATTTTTCGGGACGATTCATGGCAATGATGAGCACACCGTCTTTGATACTGGTTAATAGGTAACTAGCAGCAATACTTGTTAAATTCAGGTCATTCAAGGTTTTTTCCTGTTAAAACAATATCGTTCTAATAAGACTACTACACCCGTCATCCTTAAACCAGATCATGTAACGTGATTAGAGAATCGGCTATCACTTAAAATGTAAAATGGGACAGGCATATTTAACAAGAACGCCACTCGTCGATGATGGTTTTGCAGGCGTTGAATTCGGCATCGCTTTTGGTTTCACCAGTCAGCAACCGCTGGATCAGTACCGGTTTGTTATGAAGGGTACACCAGCGATCAATGACTTCCTGATCTGTTAACGCTTGTGCTGTCTTTATTAACTTACGCTGGCTAATATCAGGTATCTATCAAGTTGGTGGTTATTCAACCTGAAAGATAATGGTTTATCTAATCCAGAAACATAAAGAAGATTCACTTTTTGGACTAGTTTTCTTTTAATTAACAACTATCTATATTATATTTTATTCACTAACTAAAAATGAGCTCTCACTGTCATTGCACACTTTTCAATTTATTGCGAATATCCTCAATGCGCTCGAGTATAGGTGCATTCTCTTCACACCCAGCAAAGCGTAGCTCGGCCTTTAATGTCGGCAGTAACTGGAGTAGCGTCTCTATCTGTGCCTGGATAGTATCTTCTTTAGATTGTACATTATTTGTCATGTTTTTTTACCGTGAGAATGTATTGTGCATAGGGGTGCGCTGAAACGGCGATGGTGATCCAGAGATGAGTGTCGTTCACCTCAACTTTGTCGCCTGCATCCGTTCTTATGATGTTAAAGCCTTCCCCGCGCAGCGAATAGCCAGCCTTGCCTTCGGTCGACTCAATGGCAATCGAGAATCTCTCTCCCCAAAATCCAAGGATGTGGTATTGATTCTCGTGCTCGCCGCCGACGATATCCTGGATCTGAAACGGCTCGGCAGGCTTATCGATGTGGATATAGTAGTAGTCACGGCTGACCTCCTTGATGTGACGAAGAACCTGGTCATCCGATGAATACGCATGCGATGCCAAGCAGGCATAACCCAAAGCAATACAGAGTGTCTTTTTCAATAACCCGTTCATGCCTTAACTCCCAAAAAACACGAATTCTGATTTTGTCTCATAAAAATACAGAGGATTTTCGGTACCGCGTTTCAGCTGCATGGCGTTCAATATCCAGGAGTGAATCGGAGGCAAATACTCACCATCGATACCCAGCTTTTTTTTGTCATGGACAATACCGACATATTGATCGTCCGGATGATCCAAGATGTCGCTGAGCGCGACACTGGTATGCCAGTTGGTTTCATCCATAACTTCCACGTCATAGGCGAGTCTGGTATTGCACTCGGCTAGGGCGGGGGCCAGAATATCACCAAAGATATCGTTCATATTATCAGTGTGGATGTCCAGCCATGACATCTCTTCGCCGTATCTTAAGTAGTGGGCAAACAAGATAAAGAAGGCTTCGAATACATCTTCGGTTCGGGATTTGGGCAATATGAAAAAATAGGGCCGTCCCGCCTCGGAATAGTAGGTCTTATAGAAAAGTTCGCTGGCATGGCGCTTGGGCAAATTCAGTAAAATTTGGCCCACCACATCCAATTGGGCTAGACAACACTTAAGTGGTGATATCCAGACAGCACCACCTTTCCAGACATGGGGTTCATCACTTTGCTGTTTTTGCTCTTCCGGATCCGCGTACAGAGGTTGGTAACTGCCGTTAGGTATTCCCGTTTCCAGCCACTTAAGCATATCCTGGATTTCGGCCAATTTAGAGGAATGGGGAGACCGAAAGTGCAATTCACCAGCAATGTCTTTAAGCAGACTTTTTGCTTGTGAGAGGGCTTTTTCTTGTGGGCTCATTTGAGCATCCTAACTGACGTGGCATACCAATAATGTAATAATACACGAGAATTAAATAGATTTGTGTGATGCTGGAGAGCACTTCATATCATACTAAACATCGCGTTAGATCCCGAACTAACGTCAGGAATCGGCAGTCTGAAAAGAACAAAGATATACCGAATTTATAATCCCTTTCTGAAGCGAGGAAGATTGGGTAAAGTGTCATATTCTTGTCTGTTAGGGCAATGGGCTAACTCGGATGTTTAGGATTAGGAAAAGTAAGTCTATGTGGCAAAAGACAAGACCTGACCCCATTATTCACTTAGGTATATACCATTTAAAGTGTGTTTTAGAGGGAGCTTAGCGACAAGTTGTACTTTATTCGTTAATATTCAACCCAATTAGAATAACAGGCTAAATTGATATGAAAATTTCCGTTGATGGTGGATCTTTTAAAGTCGCGATTGAGATTGAATATGAAGGTTTAATTGCTGAAGTAACAGATATCTTTCAAGCAACACTAAAACAAGCTAAATCAAATGATAAGGCTGTCTTACGGTTTCTACAGATCATTCTTGAGCACCGCGAGAGTGATGATGCTATTGGCTATGCTGTACTTGGCTTGCTTGGTTGGTATAACGAGGTAATTGGTCCTGTGGAAGATAAAGATATCGAGCTAAACTTAGCTAAGATTTTGCCTCACCTCATTAATCCTGCTGGTGATCTCACTGCAACTAGCGAGAATGAAACGAATACCTTTAAACACTAGTTAGTCATGTTTTGAAGTTGTTCCGACATAAAAAATTTGGACCTGATTACGGTGATATAGTCAGGCTTTCTCCCGTTCTTTTTATCCTTGTTGCCAGCCGAGCACGTATTGGGACAAAAACAAGTTAGAACTTATGCTCTAACTTATTCCCTTCAAATAAGAAAAAGTATCTCAAAGTTAGCTGTGTTACTGACCCTTAGACCGTATAAGCCCTGTCAAAACGCTCGCTTTCAGCAAATTCCGATCACCACCCTTCTAACTCAGCCAGCTTTCAAGATGCAAAAAAATACGACTTTCTATTCACAGTTATCATTTTCTGTACCTCTTGGCATCACACTGTGGGGGCGAAGTGATTTAGAGCTCCCTTTCTATTTCAGAAGTTTAGGTTTAGGTAAGGCAGATTAAAATGCAAACAGCCCCTTTTCACCGGAAATTACTGGGTTAAAGGTGAATCACAAAATGATTGCGCCCGCTTAGTGAATTACTAAGCGTTGGGATTTTTGATCAAACCAATATATTCAAGTGGAACTTTCTTATCTGCTAATTCTGATGGCATATTCATGCTCACCTTAGGTTCTTACCGCGCTCATTTGACATTTTCCTGCATCGCTCCTCCATGATTTCTATCTAGCCTTTTTACTCAACTGACTTCAGTGACTCTGAGCCAACTATCAAGAGTCAACAGTCGACCCTTTTCCTATTAAGCCAACAGATTGCGATTTTCTTTTAACATTATTCAGCACTTCACCATTTTACTGATCGTGTGATTAATAAAACGCTTTGACACTTATTCAGCGTTCCACTATTTTACTGATCATGCGATTAATGAAATAAAAGTGAATAACATGACACGCGGAAGACCTAGGGATCCGGAAAAACAGGAACAAACCAGGCAGGCGCTACGAGATGCAGCTAAGCAGTTGCTGATGCAGAAGTCCTATCGCTCCATAACGATCCGAGAGCTGGCTGAGATGGCAGGTACTCAATCGGGCATGGTGAGTTACTACTTCGGCAATAAAGAAGGGCTGTTTATTAACTTGCTGGAAGAGCTAGGAGCACAGCGCCAGCAATTCATGGGAGATCTGATACAACGTATTCAGGCTAATCCACAGCAGGCGATTGATCTGTTGGTGGATTCAATGGTGGGTTTGGTCACTAGTGTGCCCTGGCTGGTACGACTGCTCCAAGATGAGATCTATAGCAGGGACTCAAAATTACGGGACTCTGTACCAACAAAATTTGGCGCTGGATTAATCGAACTGTTTACGAAATTACGTCAGTTAGGGGTTATCCGAGCCGATCTTGAGCCTAAATTCGTCACAGCTTCTTTGTTCAGCGTCATCATGTTTCCTGTCATTGCCGAGCCATTGTTAAGCCCAGTGGCGGGAACCAATATACAGGTATTGCGTTCTCCTGAATGGAAACAGCATCTGGTGAATTTACTGAAAGTGGGCCTTAACGCCCATCAAGATTGAGGTGCCGATATGGCCATACGTTTATTATCATCAAAAACTGCTTTGCTTATTCTGGCTCTACTTGGCCTGGTTGCCTTGATTTTGGCTGTGATATTACGTCCGACACCACAGCATCTAGATGTCAGTAAACAGCCCCGGAACGCTGAATATATCGAGGCTATTCCTCAAGATATTACTCCCCGCGTACGCGGCTACGGCATTGTTAAGCCTGTAGTGCAGATAAACAATCTGGCGGAAGTTGCCGGACGTATCAATTATATTCATCCACAGCTGATATCGGGGGCGTTGTTAGAAAAAGATACGCTAGTTGTCAGCATAGATGATATCGACTACCGCCTGGCGTTCAGACAGGCAGAAGCCAATGTCGCTATCGCCCAGGCACAATTGGAGGAGTTGAAAGAAAATCAGAGCAGCCTGGCTGAGAACCTTGAAGTTGTAAAAGAAAAACTGGTTTTTTCCGAGAAAGAGTTGAAACGAAAACAAGAGCTGCGGAAAAAGAAATCGATCTCTCAATCTCAAGTGGATGCGGAACGTCTGAAAGTTCTGCAACTACAACAAGAAAAAATCTCGCTTCAACAGCAGTTGGCAACACTGCCCAGCCAGCGCAATATACTTATTGCCCAGTTAGATTCCGCTAACGCTCAGGTAACGCAGCAGCAACGTAATATCGAAAGAACACAAATTCGTATGCCCGTTACCGGCCGGATCAGCCAGAGCAATATTGAAACCGAACAATTTGTTGCAGCAGGTCAAACGCTATTCCAGGTTTATGGAATTGAGCAGGTGGAAGTGGAGGCGCAATTTACTTTGGAGCAGTTCGTCCCTTTTCTCGAACTGATTACTTCTCAAAACTCACAAAACATCGATATACGCGCTGAATCTATTAATAGCTTTATAAATGCTGCGCAACTATCGGCCGTTATTCGTTTGCCCGTCGTACCAGGCGAACAGTGGCGTGCTGAGGTAGTTTCAATTCGGGAACAATTGAACCCACAGAGCCGCACAATAGGTATTGTCGTTCGCATTGACCACCCCTACCAAGGTGTTATTCCGGGTAAACGCCCACCACTTCTTGATGGTATGCACGTAGAAGTCGAGCTAAAAGGAGCATCAGTTAACGTTATTGCTTTGCCAATTAAGGCGTTGCAACAAGATCAGATCTACCTGGCTGACAATGATCTCAATTTGAAAAAAATTAACGTTAAACCATTGCTGATGATGGATTCTATTGCCTTATTTGATCGTGAGTTGGTTGCTGCAGGTAACAAAATTATCACCAGTGATCTGGTACCTGCCATTGAAGGGATGCCCATCAAGCTCATTCACAGCCAGAAACTGCAAGATGAGTTAGCTAAATATTCCGTAGATGAGGAGCAGTAATCATGTTGCGTTTATTTGCTGACCACCCAACAGCTGCCAATTTGTTGATGTTTCTGTTTATTGTCATTGGACTATGGCATACGCCAATGCTTAAACGGGAAACCTTTCCGGAAATTCAGCGCTATGAAGTTCAAGTCAGCGTGGCTTATCCCGGAGCAGGCCCGAGAGATGTCGAAGAAGGTATTTGCCGCGCTCTGGATGAAGCAACCGATAGTATTAGCTTTGTCGATGAGAAACGCTGCGAATCACGTTCCAATTTAGGGACAATGACCATCAAGATGCGCGAGGAAGGTGACTTTAACGAATTTATCGATGATGTACGCTCCGCAGTTGATGGTATTGATAATTTCCCAAATAATTCTGAAACACCCGTGGTCACAGAACTTGGCCGCACCAGCCCGGTAGTCACGGTTGCTCTTAGTGCCGACATACCTGTTGCAGAACTCAAAGATCTGGCAGAACATGTTAAGGCAAAAATGATACAAGACCCAAACATACCTTTGGTAGCGCTGGAAGGGTTTAGTCAGCGTCAGCTTAGGGTAGAACTAAAACCGACCATGCTTCGTCGTTACAATTTAAGCATTCAGCAATTAGCCGGGATCTTACAAAATCAGAATCTTGATTTACCGCTGGGCAATCTTGAGAGCCGAACGAGGGAATACAGCCTTCGTTTTAACGATGAGCGTGTTACCGCAGCCGAGCTTGGTGATATCGTCGTTCTTAGCGGTGATAATGGTGCAGAAGTCAGACTAAAAGACATCGCTTTCATAACTGATACCTTTGAAGACCCGGAAGATTATGTCACCTTCGATGGTCGTCGCGCTGCGCTGTTGAAAATTTCTAAAAATTCAACCGACGATAGTCTGACTGTGTTATCTGCTGTTGAAGACTTTATCAATGATATAAGCAAGACACTTCCGCATGGCGTTAATTTCAATTTGACCCAGGATAATACCTCCATCATTAAAGACCGTTTGTCGATGCTGGGAGAAAATGCCTGGCAGGGCCTGCTGTTGGTCTTTTTCACTCTGGTGCTATTTTTCGGCTTCAAATACAGCTTTTGGGTCGTCATGGGCTTACCTGTAAGCTTCTTAGCCAGTATGTTCGTCATGGTACAGCTGGGTATAACCATCAATATGATGAGTATGGTGGCTTTGCTATTGGCATTGGGCATTCTTATGGATGATGCAATAGTCATTGCAGAGAGTATTGCGTCACAACGTCAGTCAGGTAAGTCTGTACTTGATGCTGTCGTGGATGGCACTGCAAGGGTTGCCCGTGGCGTAATCTCTTCGTTCTTAACCACAGTTTTTGTATTTGGTGCACTGGTCGGGTTGAAAGGAGACCTCGGTCAGGTCCTGCGAGTCGTTCCAATTGTTCTGTTAACCGTGATCACAGTAAGTCTGGTTGAAGCATTTCTGATTTTGCCAAATCATCTGCACCATGCTATCAAAGATCAAAACGAATCCACATCACGTCTTCAAACAGTGATCAACAACTGGTTCGAAAGACAGAAAGAAAGGCTCGGGAGTTTACTTGAAACGGCGATTCGATTTCGCTATGCCGTAATCGGTGTCACGATTGCAATATTCTTCGTTTGCATATCTACCCTTACTTCGGGCTTTCTCAAGTTCAATGCATTACCGAAAATCGATGGAAATGTACTGGAAGCGCGGCTAATTATGCCGTCAGGAACGCCCTTAACAGAAACCGAGGCAACCGTTGCTTCCATTGTTGATGCCTTGCAACAAACAAACGCTTCCTTGTCCGAGCAAGAGGAGCAACCTCTGGTGCAGCACACCAGCGTCAATTATGGAAAGAATATAGACTCATTTGAACAAGGGCCGCATCTTGCCACCATTAGTGTCGACCTGTTAACTGCCGAGTCACGTAATACGAATTTAGATACCTTTATCTCACAATGGCAAAAACGCTTGCCCGAATTACCCGGTGTCGTTAGTCTGACGCTAACCGAGCCTGCACTGGGGCCATCAGGACGAGCTATTGATATTCGGTTGAGTGGTCTGGATCTGAACACACTTTCTTCCGCGTCTTACCAGCTACAGCAATGGTTAACGGGCTATCCCGGTGTTTACAACGTATTTGATGATTTGCGTCCGGGAAAACCTGAAGTTTATATCCGCTTTAAACCCAGCGCTTATTCATTGAACATTGATGCCGAGAGCATTGCTACTCAGCTTCGCAGTGCCTACTCAGGTATGACTATCAGTGAATTTTACCGTGGTAATGACAATCTGGAAATTGCGGTACAGCTTAAACAGGATGAACAAACATTAAATGAACTGAAGCGCTTTCCCATCACGCATCCGGTCACAGGTACAACGATTCCACTGGCGAGCTTAGTCACATTCGAAACGGAGCGCGATGTATCACGAATTCAGCGCATCAATAATATACGTACGGTTTCCATTTATGGCTCAGTGAATACCCAGGAAGCAAACACTCAGGAAGTGATTAAGGACACCTTAAGTCAATTTGCTCCCAAACTGAAAGAGGAATATCCGGGGCTGATAATTGGTATTGAAGGCGAAGTTAAAAATGCTGAAACCACTGGGCAATCACTGGGCAAGGGGCTGATATTAGGTATGATTGGGGTGTTCGTTTTGCTCAGCTTCCAGTTCCGCTGCTATTCGGAACCTGTCCTTGTCATGCTGTCAATTCCATTGGCTTTGATAGGGGTAATACTTGGCCATCTGATAATGGGCCATGACTTGTCCATGCCAAGCATGGTGGGTTTTGTCTCTTTGGCGGGGATCGTTGTGAATAACGCCATTTTGTTGGTTGAATTCGTCAAACAACACGTCAGTGAAGGTAAAGATCTGCATAGTGCGGCACGTCAAGCCAGCCAGGACAGGCTTCGAGCCATCGTCCTGACCACGTCTACAACTGTTGCCGGTATGCTGCCTCTGCTATTTGAGACCAGTCTGCAAGCTCAAGTGCTTATCCCGCTAGTCATCAGTATTGCGTTTGGTCTACTGGTATCAACCGTTCTAGTACTGGTTATACTGCCTTGTTTGTACACTATATTGGAAGATTGGCGAGGACGGAAACAAGTTAGCCTGGAGCATTCATCTCCTCAAGGCTCGACCAGCTAAAAGGTTATATCATTCTGATGGCTGTCTTTTGGCATGGTGGAGTGATTCAGCATAAAACATTTTTTATTCTGTGCTGCATTTTGTAGCGCAGATAAATAAAGTTAGAAACTGACGGTTGGAACTATCTCTGACAACCATAAATAGTGCTCATACTGGATCTGACAGTTCAGTCTTTCAGGCTCAACGTAATTTGACGAACCTACACTAGTAAACTCCCAATACCGAGCAAAACTGCCACATAAAAAATCAGCAACAGCTATAGTCTTATTATTAGATGCTATGCAACTGGTGGCGCTATGAGTCCGTGGCTAACTATTAGCGTATGGGAAGTGATCCTCTTATCCATACCATTAATTCTGCTGATATTCCTATTCAGTTCCATAGTGGCATTTATATACGTTAAATATTGTATTAATGATACATATGCAGTAAGAAAGAGAGCTCCCAGTATGAGCCTTGTTTTGCAGATGATTTTTTGCTGAGTATGTGGTCTATTTGCGCTACCATCGTAGTTCCAACAACCATAGTCCTTTCAGTGCTTGCAATATCTATCTGGGCAGAAAGGGGATACTTCCCCGGTTATGGACATTTCGCTTGGATTCTATTTATGTTTAGTTATGTCGCTGTACAACAGGCGTTTAGACGTCTTGATAATGATATTCGAAGATATGGAAAATAATATCACGATATCCATTTATCCGAATGCTTTCTTCATCACCGTACCACTTCACAGCGGTTTTAGCTCAAAAAAACTAAACAAGATTACCTGCTTCGCCCGTCATGCGGTTTTTGGCGAAATTCATTAGTTCAGAAGGCAAGGTGCGTGTCAGCCCACATCTGGAACCCCAGACAATCTGTTTAGCTAAAACATATTTTAAAACAGTGGATAGCGTAAAGTCAGGTCATCATTGGCACCTCATTGTGGCGCGTAACCTACGCAAACTTCCACTCCGTGAATGAATACCAAGAGTACATACATATGAACCGCCGCCTATTGAGTATTGGCCTCATCAGTCTGATAACACTTATTGTGATTGCACTCTTTGTGCTTCGCTTTATCGTTTTAAAGGATGTAGACAGCAAAAACAACGCTGTGCTAGACGTCGCTCCCTATTCTGTGTCTGCTGAAACCCGTGACTTCCACCAACAAACTTTCGTTGCCGACCTGCATGCAGATCCGCTTCTCTGGGGAAGAGACCTTAGGATAAGAAACAGATTTGGGCATATTGATATACCCCGCCTGGTTGAGGGCGGTATAGATCTTCAGGTATTTGGGGTTGTAACTCAGGTTCCCAAGGTTCGCAATTACAACTCTACCAGCAATGAGTCGGATATATTGCCACTTCTGTTTATCAGCTCATGGCGTTCTCCGGTTACCTGGTTTAGCCCGAAGCAGCGTGCTTTAGCCCAGGCAGCGGAACTTGAAGCGCTGGCAAAACAATCGGAACTGACGCTGGTGCTGAAGCAACAAGATCTGACTGCGTATGGTGTAAAAGGTCTGCTTTCACTGGAAGGTATGCACGCACTGCAGGGCGGCAGCGATGCCCTGAAAGAGTTTTATCTAGCCGGATACAGGATGATGGGTTTAACTCACTTTTCCGATAACCAAATTGCCGGCTCAGCCCATGGGGTGAACAAAGGAGGCCTGACAGAATTGGGCCGAACTCTGATACCACAGATGGAGTCTCTTGGTATTACCATAGATCTGGCTCATGCATCCCCCGCCGCATTCAGAGAAACACTCGAACTGGCAACAAAGCCGATTGTTGTATCCCACGGGGGTGTGCAGGGTACCTGTCCGGGGAATCGTAATCTCACCGATGAGCAAATTGGTGCCGTTGCCAAGAACGCTGGCGTTATTGGTATAGGTTACTGGAAAAGCGCGGTTTGTGATCCCGGCGTAAAAGGGATTGTTAAGGCAATCCTCTATACCATCAAGGTAGCAGGGATTGATCACGTGGGGCTTGGTTCCGATTTTGATGGTAATGTCACAACGCCATTTGATACAACCGGCGTCCCCTTGCTTACCGAGGCGCTACTTGCTCAAGGGCTATCACGGGAGGATGTCAGTAAAGTGTTGGGCGGAAACGTTCTTAGGGTTCTGAAATCAAACCTGCCCGAATAGACGGCTTATCGCCTCAGTGCTTTATTCCTGAGGCGACTATATGCATACCATCACGAAATACCGATGCTAATCTGTAAGCGCCCCATGATCACCACATTAGTTGAGCTATGACAAATAGACATTAACAGGATATAGATGAGTTTCAGCTCTAACGCGGAAAGGGGCACATTCAATTCAGCGGAGTCGGCTGATTCTCTCTTAGAAAAACCGATTTAAAGCATACGCTATAAATCGGTTAATTTTTATTAGGAAAGGTGACTCGAAGTCTTAAACGCTGTAGCCCAAATAGCGTTCTCGGCCTAGGAGGGCTATATAGCCACTGAGCCTCCCTGTAGCATTTATCTAAACTAAATATTGACATGTCTATTACTCTACAGTTTAAGATTCTGACTGTGCCTACAAATTGGGAACAAATCATGTACCGAATATCAGAATTTGCAAAGCAGCTAGGGGTGTCACGAACGACGTTACTCTACTACGAAAAACTCGGCCTAGTTAAAGGGCAGCGACTAAGCAATGGCTACCGCGTATATAGCGAGAATGATATTCAACGCTTGCGATTGCTTCAGCAGCTGCAAGCAGGAGGTTTAACACTGAAAGAGTGTAAAGCATGTTTGGATGCAAAAATGGAGCGGCAAGTTCTAATGAATCGGCTTAGCCAACTTGATGAAGAGATTGTTAAAAAGCAAAGATCTCGGCAGTTACTAGCGGCTTTACTGGGTGAAAGTGGGCTGAATGAATGGCATGAGTCTATCGATAAAGTCGCCCCAAATGAACACTTACAGTGGCTGATAAGGCAAGGCTTCACTGAAAAAGAAGCGATGAGGCTAAAGTGGTTATCGAAAGACATGAATGAGCATGATCGTTACATGGCTGATTTTGAAAGAGTCTTTGAAACACTTGACAGATGGGGGCCGGGCTCAGAAGAAAATACATCTAAGGCGTTAACTAAAATCCCTTTTGTGCCGAAAACCTTACTAGAAGTCGGGTGCGGTAAAGGGATAGCTACAACGGTACTACTTGAACATAGCCAAGTGCAGATAACCGCTGTTGATAACGATGAGCAGGCATTAGCACGATTATCGGAACGAGTAGAGGAGGCTGGATTCAAAGGTAGAGTGAAAACGATATGCGAAAGTATGACAGCTTTACCTCTTAAGCCTGAGAGTTTTGATGTGATTTGGTCGGAATGCAGCGCTTACATTATGGGTGTGCAGAATGCGATGCATCAGTGGCGTTCTTTGCTTAGAGAAAAGGGTGTGCTGGTTATCAGCGATTTAGTTTGGAACACGGCTAGCCCAAGTACAGAAGCACTTTTATTTTGGCAAAAAGAGTATCCAGACATGACCACGGTAAAAAGTCGCCTTAAAGACGCTAAAAAAGCAGGATATGAAGTGCTCGATCATTTTTCGATGGGTCAGGCAGCATGGCGAAATTACTATGAGCCATTAAAGATGCGAGTGGATGAATTAAAAGCCGAGATGTCAGAATCGACAGCACTAAAGAATTTACTAGAAGAACTGCAAATATACGAAAAGTATCAAGGTGAATTTGACTATCAACTATTTGTATTAAGTAAACAATAATTTATTGAGAGCTATATGAAATTTTCCATTTCTCAGAAAAAACAAGAAGCAGAAATTACACGACTATTTAGAGACACCTTTTCAGATTCAGAAGGGGTAGAAGAAGGCAAAATGATCGGCAGTTTAGCCAACGATTTGATGACGATGACAGATAATAACGATCTTGTAATTTTTGTCGCGATGGATGAGGAAAAGCTCATCGGAAGCGTCATATTTACTACATTCAGTCTCGAAGACAAGACGAAGGCCTTTCTGCTTTCCCCGATGGCGATTTCGACGAGCTATCAAGGTAACGGTATTGGTCAGGCTTTGATCCAACATGGCTTAAATACCTTGAAAGAGCAAGGCGTTGAACTGCTCGTGACATACGGTGATCCAAGCTTTTACTCGAAGGTTGGCTTTCAACAAATCAGTGAAGATGTTATTAAAGCACCATTGAAACTGAGTTACCCTCATGGTTGGCTTGGTCAGTCACTAACGAGTGATGAAATATCACCAATCCAAGGGGCATCTGAGTGTGTGGAAGCTTTAAACAAGCAGGAATATTGGTAATCGTTTACCGAATAAACATCCAATAAACCGAAGTTTCATATCACTTGCATTAAATGTTAGCGGTTCTGAAGTTTCAGGTAGATTAGCATCAAAAAACTATGGCAAACCTGGTGTTTGCCACTTTTGTATCAAGGGAAACGCTGTGATGGTTTGGGGCACTTTGGGACAGAAGCTTGTTAGAGCGAATGCTTAATTTGACATTTATCGAATTAATCTAAGTATGGAAAACCTCGGAAGGGCAAAGGCAAGACTTGAGCCCTTTGCTTACTGCGAATTCAAGTTTAAAAAAGCCAGCATTAAGTTGCTGGCTTCATGAATCTGGTCAATTTAATTTGATTAAACTAATTTCATCTCTTGGATGATATCTGAAGCAATCTCTGGTTTCGTGCTGGTTGGCTTTGCGTGAAGGTCTGCTTTCAGTTGTCCTTTGCGGTTACGTAGGCCTGTCTCTAGTTTTTTCAATGCTGCTGAAATGGCAGGATACATTACATCGTTAGTAGATTTTGCTGAAACCCGTACACCTTCATAGTTGGTAAAAATTTCCACTTCGTGCTGTCCGTGTTCTTTTGTGATGATGATGTCGCTGCTGATCAGTTGTGGAAAGTGAGCGGATACTTTCTCAAATTTACTTTCAATTTCTTTTCGTGAGTCGTCATTAATTGATATGTGATGTGTTTGAACGGTTACTTTCATMTAATTATACCTTTCCAATCACTATGTCATTTAAACGTAGCAAACGCAGTGTACTTTGACCAAGTGTAGATTTGCACATGTGTGATTGAGTTCTGTGTTATCAAATAATCTTGCCTCTACTCCTTGAATACGCCCAACTGCGAAAGAATATGCAGGGTCAGTCCTTGTGTTTTGCCTCGTTCATTAGCTCAGTTTTTATGTGGGCGAAAATATCAAGCAAGAAGATATTCAAGCTGAATTTCACAATGGTTTACTGAAAATTCAAGTCCCTAGACCTGAATCAAGTAAACCTCAACCGATTCAAATTGAAGTGAAATAGATACAGATTGATGTCATGAAAATATTGATAAAAGGCTGATATTATTTGCAGCCTTTTTTACATTATAGGGTTGATATTTTTGACATTAGTTAGGTCTGGCCTAGCTTTTGTTTACCCACTGCCTGTCTCCCTGATTGTCTACAAAAATCTGGTATAAGATTACCCAACAATTTTCGAAGCTAGTTAATAATCAAATTTTTTAGGTACATCTGCAATGCATTACTTTTTTATGTCCTATAATGCAAAAGGTCAATAGTGACGAAGAGGTCAGTCATCAGACCTGTTACGATACAATTTCAACTAGAAGAGAGGGTGTAACTGAGTGCTACAGACTAGTGAGCCGGAGTTAGCCGTGCTGTATTTATCAGTAAAATCAGTGCTGCAAAGTGATTATTTAATTACGTCAAACAATCTTACTGGCGAGACTTGTCTTAATAATTAACGTTTATATCAGAATTTCATGAGATAACGACAGGGAATTAACTTTGATGAATAAGAAAGTATTAGTAACGGGTGCAAAGGGCGGAATTGGATCTTCAATTACAAATGTTCTGCTTAATGCGGGTTATCGTGTTATTGCCGGTTACTCCCCGAATAATAAAGAATATGCTATTGAATGGTTAAAAAAACAACTATTCAGAAAGCCAGGTTCGCTTACTACCCCTTGATATTACTGACACCCAATCTTGCAGGGAATCTCTTGAATGTTTGCTTCAAGATGAAGGTCATATCGATGTTCTGGTGAATAACGCAGGGATAACGCGCGATTCAACCTTTAAACGTATGTCTGCAGAACAGTGGAACGAGGTTATCAATACTAATCTCAATAGTCTGTTTAATGTCACCCAACCTCTTTTTGCTTCTATGTGTGAGCGTGGTAATGCTCGCATCATCAATATCTCCTCAGTCAATGGCTTAAAGGGGCAGTTCGGTCAGACGAACTATTCGGCAGCCAAGGCTGGCATGATTGGCTTTACTAAGGCCCTTGCCGCAGAAGGCGCCCGCTTTGGGGTAACCGTTAATGTCATTGCGCCAGGCTATACAGGCACAGCAATGGTAGAAGCGATTCAACCTGCCGCACTTGAACGCATCAAAGCACAAATACCAATGGGACGCCTAGCTACACCAGATGAAGTCGCTGGAGCCGTTGCCTATCTTGCAAGTGACGCCGCCACCTATATCACCGGAGAAACGTTGTCCGTTAACGGCGGTTTATACATGCAATAAGCATTAGCAATTTAGATCAAAATTGGCCGCATGAGCGGACTAATAATCCCCCAATGAGGAGTCGCGATATGTACCCGGAAATGTTTGAAACTTTTACAGAACAAACAGAAAAAACATTTGCCCCATATGTGAAGTTCAATCAGCTCATTACTAAAAATATTGAAGATATTGTAGGGCTTCAATTAGCGGCAATACACAAATATAGAGATATTGGTTTATCTCAGCTAAAGGCTGCTGGTGAAGTCAAAGATGTTCAGTCTTTAGCTGTTTGCAATATCCAACAATTAGAAAACCTGACTAAACTCTCTCAGCAAATGAATGATGATAGTCATAAGCTGACAGCCATGACGGAAAAATTCATAAAGGACGTCGATCACTTAATTGCTGAAAACGCAAAAGCATCACTTTAGCTTTAGAGGCTTTGCTGACTATCAACCGAGTTTCATTCTGGATGAAAGCTGTCAGTTAAGCGTTAATAATAAATTATGGGGCACAGTCAGGCTTTGCCCATCAATTATATTGCCGTATTTATCAACGGGCCCGGTAGTAATACTTCCACTTGCCTTTGACGTTAATATAGGTCTCGTCCATACGCCACAAAACGCGACTGGCTTTTTTATTTGTCGGGCACGATGCTCCAGTAAGGGGCATATTTGATGGCCCACTGGTTCAGCAGAGAGTTTGAAAATCAGTCAAAGGTAATGTTACTCGGTTGTTCTATTTGAAATCGCTTCACGCACCTTGGGATGCCCAATAACAACCCAGCCCTAACCGTATCAAAAGACCACGTAGTTTTACGTATTGCAACGAAGCCATTAAAAAACCAACGAATCTTCGTTGGTTTTTTAATGGAGCGTAATCAGGTCAATGCTACGTTTCTCTGACCTCTTACTTATCTATTTCGATTGGCAATTTTTGCAGTACATATGAGCCAGGCGCCGAAGCCAATACAGGATAATTTCCACTTCCTGCAGCTCGAACATCAATCTGTTCCTGATCATCCTGATTAAAGTCTATCAACCAATTATTCCAGTGATTCCACCAAGAACCATCCTGACGGT
This sequence comes from Photobacterium sagamiensis, assembly GCF_050337085.1. NCBI lineage: Bacteria > Pseudomonadati > Pseudomonadota > Gammaproteobacteria > Vibrionales > Vibrionaceae > Photobacterium > Photobacterium sagamiensis. The sequence goes on from NZ_JAKJSP010000013.1 coordinate 133,793, forward strand.
TTGCACCACTTAACCATTCGTCAGCATCTTCAACAGGCTTATCATTGGTCCAGAAACCATATTTGTTATTGGCCGGGTGATTGACGATACCTGCAATGTGCCCCGATTCGCCAAGCACAAACGTTGTATTACCATTCAGCTTTTGAGCGCCGCGATAAGTCCCTTGCCAAGGCGCAATATGGTCGTCTTGGGTTGAGATAAAATACGTCGGCACTTTGATCTTTGCCAGATCGATATAAACGCCCCCTACTTTATAACCTTTTGGCTCCACCAATTTATTATTCAGGTAGAACTGGCGAAGCAGCGTACTGTGACAAGCTACTGATATATTGGTGCTATCGTCATTCCAATACAGAATGTCAAAATCTATAGGGCTACTACCCTTAAGGTAATTACTGATGTAGTAGTTCCAATATAAGCTGTTTTCACGCAACAAACTGAAAGTTACACTGAGTGAACGGCCGTCCATGTAACCTTTAGCTTCATTCTGCGCTTCAATCGCCTTAACAATCGGATCATTGATGTAGGCACCAACCTCACCAGGCTGTGAAAAATCCAGCAATGTTGTAAATAATGATGCAGACTTAACACGGTTACGCATACGCTTAGCTGTACAATACGCTAACGTTGTTGCCAATAATGTACCGCCAATGCAGTAACCTGCCGCATTAATTTGTTTCTCGCCGGTAATGTCTTCTACAGCATCAATTGCTTTCACTACACCATCGAGTACATAATTATCAAAATCGACATCAGCCATAGTGGCATCAGGATTTCGCCATGACATCATAAATACTGTATGGCCTTGTTCTAGCAACCAACGCATCATTGAGTTCTGCTCGCGAAGATCCAGAATGTAATATTTATTGATAAACGGAGGAACAATCAGTAACGGCGTTTGATTCACTTTCTCTGTCAGTGGCTTATATTGAATCAGCTCGAATAGCTCATTCTTAAACACCACATCACCCACAGTATTCGCAACATTTTCACCCAGCTTAAAGGCATCCTGATTGGTCATGCGAATTTTGAGGACATCAGCACTCGCCAGCATGTCTTCCTGTAGCAATTCCATGCCTTTAATCAGGTTTTCACCATTAGTTTCAACGGTTAGCTTTGCGATCTCCGGGTTAGTTGTTATAAAGTTTGTTGGTGATAATGCATTAATAGTCTGGCGCGAGAAGAAACTCAGTCGCTCTTTTGCTTTTTCATCCAGCCCTTCAATCGAGTCAATGGTTTCTTTCATCGTATTACTGAAGAGCAGATAGGACTGCTTAATGTAATTATAAAACGCTTCGTTATCCCATGCCGGATCATTGAAACGTCTGTCATCTTTCTCTGGCTTGATTAAATCATTGCCTTCACCACCATTCATGATGACGTTTTGCCAAATTTTCATTTGGTTTTCCCACCAGTCCATTTGTACTTGTGCAAGGACGCATGGTTGTGCCGCAGATTTTTCAATCAATTTAGCGGCATCGTCTAAATTGACCTCATTCATCGCTTTATTTAGCGGGGTATTTATGGCCACCTTGCCGGAATTCAGTTGATTCCACCATGCCTGGTTCATATCTTGGAGCTTGGCAAAGTAGTCCGTAAAGAAGTTATGGTTCATTACAATGACCTCAGTTTTTGGACTAAAAAATACCGCCCACAAGAAGAGGCGGCCGACGGGTCATTTTGCTTAAACTGGAGTTACTGGCTTCACAGTTTCAGCAACTAGCTCTTCAACGTCAGTTTGGAATGATTGAGCAACGGCAGAAAACTTGTTGCTATCTTCCATTAGCTGCTGAGAAAATTTAGTTAACGTTTCTAGCTGCTTACCATTGAAAGTAGTCAAAGACTGAAGATCTTTTACTTCACCAACAGCTTTCAGCTGAGACACACCCAGCTCGCTGTATGCGCGCATTGCGGCAAGCTGAAGCTCAGTCAGCTCTTCAATATTTTTCGTAAACAACTTGTTGAACTTAACGTATGGTGCAAGTGTTTGTTCAGTTTGCTCAGAGAAAGATTTAAATATTTCCGTATACATAGTCTTGATTCCTTAAATTAAAAATAATGAGTTAAGTACCTGGATCACGAATTATCCAGGTACAATCTTGGATAAACGGCTATTTAAACGTTCTTCAGGATGATGGCTGTACCCATACCGCCACCCACACAAAGTGTTGCCAGACCATATTCCGTTTCACGACGCAGTTGAACTTCTCTGGTCATCACCAATTCAATTAAAGATCCCGCATTAGAATTTCGTACTCTTCTCTGGCGCTATTAATTAACATGGTGAGTTCTTTGGCATCATTACAAGAAAGATCAACATGCCAACATTTATGCTTTGGTTTGCCGTGTTTAATACAAACTAATCCTGTTGTTTTTCCATTGTTCTCAAAGAGTAAATCCTCGAACTCAGCTTTAAATTTTCTTTGTTCCTCTACAATTTCGATGTACAGAACTCCTAAAGGGTTTACCGTAAGATGAGCATGATGATGCACTTTTCCTGCTAAAACATAAGATCGATGTTTAGCAAACATATTACCAACTCTAATAATTACCATGTAAATCAAGATTAAAGTATAGATGAATGAAAACAGCAGTAAGCTATTTTCAGTAGATTAGTTTATGTCGATTTACCATAACACCCGAACTGGGCTTTGTTGCTGTTAGAGTTGTGTTAACATCCATTCATTCATCGATTCTAAGGCCGCACAAGCGGCCTTTTTTCAATCAATTAGTGAATAAGCATTCAACTTTGATAGTCACATGAGGACGATCATTCTGGATTACTAATGGGAGTTTGTGAGCGTTGCTGACTTAAAGGATCACTCCCCAGCACCAGATTAGTACTGGTATTGCAAATCCACATTAATAGGCTACGAATGAGTAATAATTCTAAGTAGGTTTGGGGCAGAAGTGAGTTAGAGCAACTGGACTGATTTGATTCAGATCTGTTCAGTTATTAGTTACCTTCAAATGATTAGCGTGATACGGGAAAAAAATGGACAAACCGAAGTTTGTCCATTTTTTATTACCTTTGTCTAAATTTTAAATACTCAGACACACAGATTAATCCTCAATATAACTCTCGATGCTCGGGCATGAGCAAATTAAGTTACGGTCACCGAAGACATTGTCAACGCGGTTAACCGTCGGCCAGTACTTTGAAGCTTTAGTCTGGTTTGACGGGAAGCATGCCAGTTCACGGCTGTAGCTGTGACTCCACTCGGCGTCCATTAGATCTACTTGCGTATGTGGCGCATTCACTAATGGATTGTCGTCTAGCGGCCATTCACCACCTTGTACGCGTGTGATTTCCTGACGGATAGCAATCATTGCGTCACAGAAGCGATCAAGCTCAGCTAAATCTTCAGATTCTGTCGGTTCGATCATCAGTGTACCGGCAACTGGGAACGACATTGTCGGCGCGTGGAAGCCATAGTCCATCAGACGCTTGGCAATATCTTCTTCAGAGATGCCAGAGGCTTCTTTCAGCGGGCGGATGTCGATAATACATTCGTGAGCAATACGGCCTTCACTGCCGCGGTACAGAACAGGGTAGTGAACACGCAGGCGTTCCATCACGTAGTTAGCGTTCAGGATTGCCAGCTTAGTGGCTTCAGTCAGGCCTTGTTCACCCATCATTGCAATATACGCGTATGAGATAGGTAAAATAGACGCAGATCCCAGCTCTGCGGCAGAAACAGCATACTGCTGTTGCTCGCTTTCGACGGCTTCAACGTGACCTGGCAGGAATGGCGCGAGGTGAGATTTAACACCGATAGGACCCATACCCGGACCGCCGCCACCGTGTGGGATACAGAACGTTTTGTGCAGGTTCAGGTGCGAGACATCAGAACCAATGAAGCCTGGACTAGTCAGGCCAACCTGTGCGTTCATGTTGGCGCCATCAAGGTAAACCTGACCGCCAGCCGCATGAACCAGTTCACACACTTCACGAACGGCTTCTTCGTACACACCGTGCGTCGAAGGGTAGGTGATCATGATGCACGACAGGTTATCGCGGTGTTTTTCGATCTTCGCTTTCAGATCTTCAACGTCGATATTACCCTTGTCATCACAGCCAACCACGACCACTTTCATCGACACCATGGCAGCTGATGCCGGGTTAGTACCGTGCGCAGAACTTGGGATCAGGCAGACGTTACGGTGACTATCGCCGTTGTGCTGGTGGTAGCGTTGGATCGCGATCAGACCGGCATATTCACCCTGCGCGCCAGAGTTAGGCTGTAGCGAGAATGCATCGTAGCCAGTAACCGTGCACAGCATTTCAGAGAACTTCTCAGCCAGCTCTTGATAGCCTTTGGTTTGCTCTGCCGGCGCAAATGGGTGCAGGGCACCAAATTCAGGCCAGGTAATAGGGATCATTTCAGAGGCAGCATTAAGCTTCATGGTACAGCTGCCCAGCGGGATCATACCGTGAGTCAGTGAGTAATCTTTATTTTCCAGCTTCTTCATGTAACGCATCATCTGCGTTTCACTGTGGTGCTCGTTAAAGATCGGGTGAGTCAGGTATTTGCTTGTACGGCGACAGCTTTCAGGAATGGCGGCAAACTCGTCAGCCGCAATGTCGGCAGTGAACATTGATGCTTTTAATTTGTTGCCGGTAAAGAGTGAAAGCAGCTCTTCAATGTCTTCAACCTTGGTGGTTTCATCGATACTGATCCCAAGCTGAATGCCTTTACCATTTGCAGAAGAATACTTACGCAGGTTGATGCCTGCTTCCAGTGCTTTCTTATAGAATTCGTTTGTTTTCTTGCCTGTGTTCAGGGTAATGGTGTCGAAGAAGCTTTCGTTCGCCAGATCGATCCCTGAATTATGCAGGCCGGCAGCAAGAATCGCTGTTAGGTGGTGTACACGACGGCCGATTTTACGCAGGCCTTCCGGACCGTGATACAGGGCATAGAATGCAGCCATGTTGGCGAGTAGTGCCTGTGCGGTACAGATGTTAGATGTCGCTTTTTCACGGCGAATGTGTTGTTCGCGTGTCTGCATTGCCATGCGAAGTGCCTGGTTGCCTTTCGAGTCTTTAGACACTCCAATCACACGTCCTGGCATGGTACGCTTGTGCTTGTCTTTGGTTGCCATGAAGCCTGCGTGCGGACCACCGAAGCCCATCGGCACACCAAAGCGCTGTGCACTACCGATCACTACGTCTGCACCCATTTCACCAGGTGCTTTCAATAGTGTCAGGGCCAGTAGATCAGAAGCCACTGCGACCAGTGTTTTGTTTGCGTGGGCTTTTTCAATAGTTTCGGTAAGATCTACAACGTTACCGCTGGTGCCCGGGTACTGAAGCAAAGCGCCGAATACATCGTGATTGGCCAGCTCGTCGACAGATCCGGTGATGATTTCAATGCCGATGTAGCCTGCACGAGTGCGAACCACGTCTACGGTCTGCGGGTGTAGGTCGTTCGAGACGAAGAAGGCTTTGCTCTTGTTTTTACCAGCACGCTGACACAGTGTCATGGCTTCGGCTGCGGCGGTTGCTTCGTCAAGCAGCGAGGCGTTCGCCAGCTCCATGCTGGTTAGATCCATGATCATCTGCTGGTAGTTAAGCAGAGACTCAAGACGGCCTTGGGATATTTCTGGTTGATAAGGAGTGTAGGCAGTGTACCAGCCCGGATTTTCCAGCACGTTACGAAGAACGACATTTGGCGTTAGGGTGTTGTAGTAACCCTGACCGATATAGCTACGGTTGATGATGTTTTTGCCGGCAATAGCTTTCAGTGAAGCCAGCATGTCAGCTTCACTTTGAGGCTGATCCAGTTTCATCGCTTCAGGTAGACGAATAGCTGCCGGAACCGTTTGTTCAATCAGCTTATCAACGCTTTCAACGGCGATGGTTTCCAGCATGATTTTTTGCTGAGCCGCATCTGGGCCATTATGGCGTCTTGCAAAATCTTGATCGTCACTTAATGCATTTAGAAGAGTCATGTCGGTCATGGTTCTTTCCTGAACAGTTGCTACCAATTACATCTGAAGAATTTCTCTAACTTGATGCAATTGCTATGAGTCATCGGGAGGGCTGAAAAAACGGCTTTCAAGCTAGCTGATATTTCAATCTGATGACTAAAATATAGAACTAGAAAGCCGAGATTGACTTAGTCTTCGATAGTTTCTAGGTATTTATCACCATCGATAAGCTTAGCCAGCTCTTCAACATCAGTGATCTTGATTTTAGCAATCCAGCCACCTTCGTACGGTTCATCGTTAATCAGCTCTGGGCTGTCTTCCAGATCTTCATTGATTTCAACGATTTCACCGGTTACCGGAGAGTAGATATCAGAGGCTGCTTTTACCGATTCAACCAGAGAGAACGTTTCGCCCGCTTCTGTTGCATCGCCTACTTCAGGAAGATCCACGAATACAACGTCACCCAATAACCCCTGAGCGTGTTCAGAAATACCCATAGTGATAGTGCCATCGCCGTTATCACGTACCCACTCATGGCTTTCAGCGAACTTCAGTGTCTTTTCCATTTAAAACTCCTTGCGCAATTGTTCCGCATATAATGTTTGTTATACGACCTGTTCGTTTGGCAGCAACAGGTCAATTGAAGTAATAACGTCTTGTTACTGGTAAAGAGGGAAACGGCTGCATAGCTTCTGTACTTGCTGCTTAACGCGTTTTTCTACTTCACTGTTGTCTTCCGGGTTAGCAACCAGGCCGTCCAGGACATCGCCAATCCACTCACCGATTTGTTTGAATTCTTCATTACCGAAGCCACGGCTGGTACCAGCCGGAGTACCTAAGCGGATACCGGATGTCACCATTGGTTTCTCGGTATCAAATGGGATGCCGTTCTTGTTACAAGTAATACCGGCGCGCTCTAGTGCGTGTTCAACGGCGTTACCTTTTAAGCCTTTAGGGCGCAGGTCAACCAGCATCAGGTGCGTGTCTGTACCATTTGTAACGATATCGCAGCCACGAGTCTGTAATACTTCTGCCAGAACTTTGGCGTTGCTAATCACATTTTTGATATAAAGCTTGAAATCGGGTTCTAAGGCTTCGCCTAAAGCAACCGCTTTACCGGCGATAACGTGCATTAGCGGACCACCTTGAAGGCCTGGGAATACCGCAGAATTAATCTTTTTATTGATGTCTTCATGATTGGTCAGGATCATGCCGCCACGTGGACCACGAAGGGTTTTATGGGTCGTTGTGGTAACAACGTGAGCATGAGGAATTGGACTTGGGTGTTCACCTACCGCAATTAAGCCGGCAATATGAGCCATATCAACCATCAGGAATGCGCCGACTTCATCAGCAATTTCGCGGAATTTTGAAAAATCAATTTTGCGAGGAATAGCAGATCCGCCAGCAATGATCATTTTAGGCTGATGTTCTTTAGCCAGTGCACGAACCTGATCGTAATCGATTTCCAGGGTGTCTTTGTCTACGCCATACTGAACGGCATCAAACCATTTACCTGAAAGGGCAGGGCGCGCACCATGAGTCAGGTGACCACCGGCATCAAGCGACATCCCTAAGATCGTGTCGCCAGGCTGGAGCAGAGCCAGCATAACCGCCCCATTAGCCTGAGCGCCTGAGTGTGGCTGAACGTTCACGTATTCACACTGGAATAATTGCTTGGCGCGAGCAATAGCGATCTTTTCTACTTCATCAACATGTTCACAGCCGCCGTAGTAACGGCGACCCGCGTAACCTTCAGCGTATTTGTTTGTTAAACAGCTGCCCTGGGCCTGCATGACTGCTTTAGAAACGATGTTTTCAGAGGCAATCAGTTCAATCTGTTGATTCTGACGGTTCAGTTCTGCCTCTATGCCAGCGTTGACGGCGCCGTCAACCTGCGAAAGGTTGGTTGAAAAGAACATTTCTAAATCATGATTTTGATACGAAGCTTTCATTCACGTTATCCTCAGGTCGAGCTCCAAGCCGGTTTAGTGCTATATCAGAGCCGTACACGTTTTAGTTATGGATCGTTTTATATTTATTGAGTAACAAGTAATGTTTCGCCGTGTCTTCTGGTGCAGTGCAATGATGCTTTGCTCCTAACAAGTACGTAACATACCTTATCTATAGATAGCCGATCAAACAAAAATTTCCAATAGTGGAACATTGTCCACTTTAATACTTAAGATTGTAAGCAAACGTTTGCGCGCTGTTGTGTGAAATTTCCAGAGAAGACTAGCTTTATAGTCATCTCTACTTTATAACGCTAGGTTGGAAATTTGTGTTAACTTCTTATGAAGCCTGTTGTGAAAAGGGATGAGGAATGTATGCCAGTAAGCTAAATTGAATTAATGCTAGTGTGACTTTATTCAATTCAGTGTACGTAAAGACAAAACAATCGACTTTGGGAATGTGCAGTTTCCTAAAGGAAACTTTGTTTCAAATATGTTGTACAGGTCATGTTTTTTATTCCCTTGAACTTTTAAGTTTCTGGTTGCTTATGCCAGAATGAACACAGAATAGTCGCCAAGGAGGGCTGTAATGAGTAATGAAAACAAGCAAGACATTTATCCGTCAATGAGTGTTGCCAAAGAGCAGGAAACAAGCAAGATCGAGCCGCTTAAGTTGGGCAAGCGATTAAAAGAAATACGCATGGCACATGGTTTGACGCTGGAAGAGGCAAGTAAAAAAACCGGACTTGCACGCTCAACATTGTCAAAGATAGAGAATGAACAGATATCGCCAACTTTTCAGGCGATGCAGAAACTAGCTAACGGTTTAGATGTTGATATTCCACAGCTTTTTGCGCCACCGAAACAAATAAAAGCGACCGGGCGGCGAGATATTACACGCGTTGATGAAGGTAAGCCGCATCCGACATCGACTTATGAACATGAGTTGCTGGCTACCCAGCTAACTCATAAAAAAATGATGCCTTTTAAGTCTCGGGTTCGGGCGCGCGTTTTTGAAGATTATTCAGGCTGGATCCGCCACGACGGTGAAGAATTCTTGCTAGTCTTATCTGGTGAAATCACCTTTTATTCTGAGTTCTATGAGCCGGTAAATCTCAAAGAAGGTGACTCAGTGTATTACGATGCCAATATGGGGCATATGCTTGTTTCATCGAGTGAAGAGGATGCTCATATCCTTTGGGTTACTGCTTCATAAGTATATTGAATGTGAACTGGGTCTTCTTTTAAGTAATTAGTTTTTTAGGTGCTATTAATTTTGAAAATATCGCAGTAACTCAAACAAGCCATTAACATTGCTGGCTTTTTTGTTGTTTTTGCGGGGGAGGGTAGCGTTGATGATGACTGATTTTTCAGATCTAGGCAGTAAAAATGACCATCTTTGTGAGTTTCTGTGATTAAACCCAGTTTGAACAAAATTAAACTTTGTTTATTATAGGAAACAGGTTAACAAAAACATAACATTCGGCCTTGGTGGTTGTTGTATGTAAAACAGAGCCAACCTATGTTTTTGCAGACATGAAAAAAGTGAAGGAGAAAGTTCCATATGGAAGCTGTAACGAACTTTATATCTGCAATAAATAGCCTGGTGTGGGGCGTGCCCATGCTGGTGATGATCCTCGGTGTAGGGGTATTTCTGACCGTTGGCTTAAAGCTCATGCCAATTGTGAAGCTAGGAACGGGTTTTAAATTACTGTGGTCAGGCCGAATTCCTGAAAAAGAAAAAATTGTAAAAGGTGAAATCAGTCCGTTTAACGCGTTAATGACATCCCTTTCAGCCACCATCGGTACCGGTAACATTGCAGGGGTGGCAACGGCGATTTTCTTAGGGGGACCGGGTGCTCTGTTTTGGATGTGGTGTACTGCGCTGGTGGGCATGGCAACAAAATACGCTGAGGCGGTCTGTGCGGTTCAATATCGAGAGACCGATGAAGAGGGTAACCATGTTGGCGGGCCGATGTACTACATCAAAAATGGCCTTAGCCGTAAGTGGGCATGGCTGGGAACAGCGTTTGCCATTTTCGGTTCGATTGCGGGTTTTGGTATTGGTAATACCGTGCAGTCGAACTCGGTAGCGGCTGCGGTGAGTTCCAGTTTCGGTATTCCACCGATGGTATCGGGTCTGGTGATGATGATCCTCGTTGGCCTGGTGCTGATGGGTGGAATTAAGCGTATTGCTGATGTGGCCGGTAAATTGGTTCCGTTAATGGCCGCTTTCTATATCGCTTCGGGCTTGCTGGTACTGGGAATGAATTTCTCTGAAATTCCCGCGGCTTTTTCCCTGATCATTAGCAGCGCCTTTACCCCTGTTGCGGCACAAGGTGGTTTCGCAGGTGCCGCGGTTTGGGCGGCGATCCGATTCGGTGTGGCACGAGGTGTGTTTTCAAATGAAGCGGGTTTAGGTAGTGCGCCTATTGCGCATGCTGCAGCACAAACTCAGAACCCGGTCGCACAAGGTTTAGTGGCGATGCTGGGTACGTTCATCGATACGCTTGTGGTTTGTAGTATCACAGGCATTGCTATTGTCGTGACAGGTGCCTGGTCGACAGGTGAAACCGGGGCTGCATTAACCTCGGTGGCCTTTGCTTCTGCATTACCTGGCCTTGGCAACTATATTGTGGCGATTGCGCTCTCTGTTTTTGCTTTTACCACCATTTTGGGCTGGAGTTTTTACAGCGAAAAATGTGTTCAGTATTTATTTGGTGTGAAGGCTGTTGTTCCTTTTAGAGTTCTTTGGATTGTTGCAGTACCAATTGGTGCAACCAGTTCTTTAGAATTCATTTGGCTACTTGCAGATACATTAAACGCAATGATGGCAATTCCTAACCTGATTGCTCTGTTATTGCTTAGTCCTGTGGTCTTTAAACTGACAAAAGAGTATTTCTCGCGTCAGAATGAAGAGAAGAAATATACAGACGAATCATAATGTTGGTATGAATTGTATTACTGACGACTGTATGGATAATTGGCCGCAAGGTATGCGGCTTATGGAGTATTAAACGTATGTCCCAAGAACTTCTGGTTACCCCTCTTCATGCACTTCATATTGAAATGGGTGCGAAAATGGTTCCATTTGCTGGCTATGATATGCCGGTTCAGTACCCGCTGGGTGTGCGTAAAGAGCATCTGCATTGCCGTGATGCAGCAGGTCTGTTCGATGTGTCGCACATGGGGCAGGTACGTCTTCATGGTGCAAATGCCGCTAAAACAATTGAAGCGCTGGTACCGGTAGATATCATCGATCTGCCAGCTGGTAAGCAACGTTATGCCTTCTTTACCAATGAAAATGGCGGTATTAACGATGATCTTATGGTAACTAACTTTGGTGATCACCTGTTCGTGGTTGTTAATGCTGCATGTAAAGATCAAGATATTGCCCACCTGAAAGCAAACCTGCCTGACGATGTGAAACTGGAAGTGATTGAAAATCGTGCGTTACTGGCATTGCAGGGTCCACAAGCTGCTGACGTGCTTGCGCGCCTTAATCCTGCCGTGAGTGATATGGTTTTCATGGACGCCACCAAGTTAGAGTTAGTGGGCGTTGAATGTTATGTGAGCCGCTCGGGTTATACCGGAGAAGATGGTTACGAAATTTCTGTACCGGCAGATAAAGCTGACGCTTTGGCGCGTGAATTACTGGCGCATACTGAAGTCGAGTGGATTGGCCTTGGTGCACGTGATTCACTGCGTCTTGAATGTGGTCTGTGCCTGTACGGCCACGATCTTGATCCGACAACAACACCGGTAGAAGCCAGTCTGCTTTGGGGGATCAGCAAGTCTCGTCGTGCAGACGGTGAGCGTGCAGGTGGTTTCCCTGGTGCAGCGCTTATTCTTGAACAAATCAAAACCAAAGATGTTGCTCGTAAGCGTGTTGGTCTGCTAGGCCAGTCAAAAGCGCCTGTGCGTGAAGGCAGTAAGCTATTTGATGCCAATGATAAAGAAGTCGGTATTGTAACCAGTGGTACGTTTGGCCCATCGAAAGGCATGCCGGTTGCGATGGCATATGTTCAAACGGATCTGGCTCAGATCGGTACGGAGCTATTTGCCGAAGTACGTGGTAAGAAGCTACCTATGACCGTTGAGAAAATGCCGTTTGTGCCTCAGCGCTACTATCGTGGTTAAGAGCTGGCGTGGTTAAGAGCAGTCGTGGTTAAAAGCCGACGTGATAAAAGCCGCTGTGAATTAGCAGTGGCTGCGGTGAATAGGGTAACCTAATTAACATCTAAGACTGAGAAAGGAGCCTGAGGCTCCTTTTTTCTTGGGTGCCGATCCCGGCGCCATTCTGGGGGTGAAAGTCACTACTATTTAATTTCTAAAATAGGACTCTTTGCTCCATAATGGGAGTAAATTATTGTACACAACCTTCAACACTCCCCACCATAGAAAACATGACAGAATAAATGAAATCAACCCACCATATACGCCCTGATTAATTCCAAGCAAATCAGACACTTGTGGGATAAAGTTGGTCATAATATTAATGGCGATATCACCGGGATAAAAAAACAGCCATTGGACCCATAACCCGACATCCGTAACGGTTACTGAGCCACTGAAATTCATATCGGCAACAAAAGACCAGTCTCTAGGAGCTACAAATCCACTCATTGTATAGCCCCCCCATATTCAACAGTTTCCTTACTGATATTATAGAAAGCAGCGGGGAACGGATGCGTCTCATACCTGAGACGATTCTAACTTTCGGGTCTAGTGAAAATGCCAGCACAAAGCAGGTATTTTGAATACCGGACGAAAGTTGGGCGGGGGAAATAATACCAATCGGGATAATTGTCCCGATTGGTTTGAAAAGCAACCAAATTTTGGTCGCTTAGATGTGGCGGCTTTACTTGATCGATTGGTGGTGTTGAATTAGGTTTTGAACTTATTCAGTTCCTGGTGAAGATCTGTTGCTTTACCAGCTAGTTCTTCACTGATTGTGAGAGAAGATGTCATTGTGTCCATCACCTCATTTGCTGTGTCATTAATAACGACGACGTTACGATTGATTTCCTCTGCAACCGCACTTTGTTCTTCCGCGGCAGAGGCTATCTGATTGTTCATATCATTAATCACATTTATCGCTTCGTTGATTTCTGCCAAAGCATGCTGAGCAGACTGTGTCTCATCTTTGGTTTCCATCGCTTGCTGCTGGCTTTGCTGCATCAATACGACGATTGACTGGGTTTCTTGCTCCAGACGAGAAAGCATACTGCGAATTTCTTCGGTTGAGCTTTGAGTACGAGTTGCAAGGTTGCGTACTTCATCAGCAACGACAGCGAAGCCTCGGCCAGCTTCACCAGCACGTGCCGCCTCGATTGCGGCATTCAATGCCAGCAAGTTTGTTTGATCGGCAATACCACCGATTTCAGACAAAATGCCTTGGATAGCAGCACTCGACTCTGCAAGATTCTGGATTTGTCCTTGTGCATCGTTAACGCGTAAAGCTAAATCGCCAACAGATGTAGCGGCATTGTTCATTTTATCCATTCCGCTGAGGCTATTAGATTGCACTTGGCTGGCAGCCGCTGCTGCCTGAACCGCAGATCCCGCAACATCTTGTGCTGTAGCACTCATTTCATTGATGGCTGTTGCGAGAGAATTAACTTCATTAACTTGCTCAATCAGTTTGTTTTTAGAGTCGGCCGCTTTTACTTTGCCTTCTACGGCACTGTGGTCAACCTGATCGGCCGTTACCATCACGTTCCGTAATGTACCCTGTAATCGAATCAGAAAAGTATTAAACCAATGAGCCAGTTGGGCGGTTTCATCTTTGCCCCTGACTTCAATGCGGTAAGTCAGATCGCCATCACCTTCAGCAACGTCTCGAAAACGTTCAACCAAGTTTGACAGAAGCTTGCCCAGCGAGTTTGCAATAAAGGTCATTGCAGAAATACCAAGAGCTACAGCAATAAAACCCGCGATAACACCCTGACGAATCGCACTGTCATTTTGAGTGCTACTCCAACTTTCGAAGTTGGTAACAGTTTGAATTAACTTACTGGTGGGGACGGAAACCATCACGATCCACGGTTTGTCTGAAGTTTCTACAGAGGTAATTGCATATTTATCAGCCCCTATTGTTATCAGGCCGATATCTTTTTGGCGAGCGAATGATTGAATATCTGACCACTGTGAATACAGTGAATTGGTCACTTTTTTACCAACCTCAGAAGGTGCACCACTGTTTGCTAATACGGCACCTTTCCATGAGGTAATAATGATATTACCTTGGCCATCAAATAGATCATGCGCAAGTCTTTCGCTTTGCCCCTGAAGCTCTGCCAGCGACAAGTCAAACCCTAACGAGCCGACGATTTCACCGTGAATTTTAATGGGTTGACTGATAGTTGTAATGAGCTCCTTTGTACCGCGGACAGGGTACATATAAGGTTCCATTACGAAAGTATTACCTGTTTCGAATGGCATTAAATGCCAGTCATCAGTTCGTTCGCCATTATTGTTCAGGCTGGTATTGCTGAAGCTCTCCATTGCAACAGCATCGAAGCCATTGTTAGAGTTTGGAGAAAAGAACGGGGCAAGATAGCCTTTGGTGTTAATTGCTGAAGCCGCACCCGTTTCGGAATTTTCTGGCCAGGTTTTTTGTTCCCATACCATATAACCAGCAAATACCGCTTTATTTTGTGCTTTTAAAGCAGCAGTAAACTGTTTGACGATGGTATCGGCACCGATAGCACTTTCACCGCTGAGTTCAATGATGGATCGAACTTGGTCTAGATTCGCAAGAACAGGGAAGAGTTGGTTTGCAATTGTTTTTCCCTCTTCTGATGCTGTGGATTTCAGATGGAAATCTGTTGCTTCGTTAAGTTGATGTTTTACTTTGTCAGTTACTTGTTGATGGACATTGGTAAATGCTCTTGTTGTCATCCCCATAGCGATGAGTAATGTAAATGCCATTGCAATACCAGCACTAATGGCAATACGTGTTCTTATTGTTTTAAACACGGAAAATCCTTATTTATTATATTGTTAACACTGCTTAAATAGACTTATTCTGTAACGCGCCAAAAATATTACAAATATTAATGTGCTTAATGAGAATGTAAAAAATAAGCCAAGAAATTATTATATATAAAAGAAATAAATAGGATATTGCCAAGTATTAATGGGGTGTATGTATAAGTGACAAAGCTTTCATATTTTGTTGGATTCTAAGCCTTGCTAACCTATCGATGGGACAAATGCCTGCACAAAGCAGGCATTTTTATGAAAGATTACGTTAACTAAGCGAGATGTTCAGTTATTGGAAATCAGCCACATTCTTACTGTGATCGGCGGCTGTAATCAACAATGCTTTGTCGATACAGTTTAAGTAGTGCTTCATCTTTAACTGAAATACCTACCTGCTGCGCTGGCATGCTCGACCACTCATCGTTCTGATACGTTCGGGTATCAAATTTTTGTATGGTATGGCCTTCGGCGGGACCATCAGTCACAACGCGAACAGGACCTTGGCGTAAGGTAAATAGCGCGGGATCTATCACATAGGCAATAGCGGATGGATCATGAACATGACAGCCTTTAAGACCCACTTTTTGAGAATAGAAGCGAAGATAGTAACGACTGACATCCCAGATAAACTGGCCAACGTCACTGGCATCATCGCGTAGTCGGTCTAAATATTCTTCTGTGAAAAAGCTTTGCTGGGTAACATCCAGGCCAATAATGACCACCGGCCATGAAGCACAGAAGACAATGTCAGCGGCATGGGGATCATCATGAATATTGGCTTCGGCATAAGGTGTGACATTACCACGATGGCCATTCATACCAAATGCACCGCCCATCACGACAACTTCTTTCACTAAATCAACGATTTCTGGTGCTGCTTCGAGTGCGAGTGCAATATTTGTCAGCGGGCCAACTGCAACCAGTGTAATTTCACCAGGTTGTGCTTTTACGGTATCGATAATGTATTGGTAAGCCGGACGAGGATCGGGTTTTTCTGTGATGTCAGAAGGTGGTACTAAATCGCCAAAACCACTTTCACCATGAACAACGACGGTAGGGCCAACGGGCGGACGATTGAGTGGCTTGCTCGCGCCCTTGACAATATCGGCTTGAAGATGAAATTTCTGTTTCAGGTAAAGGGCATTGCGGGTTGCATTGTCTATGGTTGCATTGCCATATACCGTTGTTATGGCGAGCATTTCAATTGAAGGATGTGCTTCGGCAAACAAAATAGCCATTGCATCATCAATGCCGGGATCAGTATCTAGTATGATTTTTTTAGTCATTTGTATTTATGTCCAACAAATTTAGAACTCAAACATAGTAACTAGCAGAGTTTCCAGAACCGTGATTGTTATCAAAAAAATCGTAAGGGAATGTCATGCAAGTGAGGTTTAATCATTTGAGTGCCAACGGGTTTTGATCACTTGCGCGATAGATTGTCCCCAAAACTGATAGATCCCAGGTCCGGGATGAAAGCCATCTGTTGCCATCTGCTCGGTCGTTAAGCGATGGTTAATATCTATCAGTTCGCAATCATCCTGACTTGTTGTCCAGTGGCTTAGATGTCGATTGAAATCTCTGGCTTTTCTTCCCAGATACCAGCGTAAAGGAGGGGGTAAGGCGGGAAATTTTTCCATCGGAGGGATTTTGGTAAGTACTATTTGCCGGCAGGAAAAATGTTCACGAATGAATACAACCAGAGCTTTTTGATGATTTAACCAGTCTTTAGTGGTGAGCGTTTTGATAACATCGTTAACTCCCAGTGATGCAACGACAACGTCATAGTGTTCTTTAGGCTGATGTATCAACATGTCATAGGTATCTTTTGTGGTATACCCAGATTTTGCCAGTAATTGCCACTCCAGTTGAAACTTTTCGCTTAATGCACCTACCAGATTACCTGACAGGGCTTTTGATTGATTGTGAACGCCAACACCTGCTGCAGCAGAATCTCCGATTAATAACAGACGAAGTAATTTGCCTTGTCCGCATCGTCCACTGCGGGCGCCGGTCGCTTCTTCTAGCTGGGGTGTTACTTTACGTACATAAAGCCCCTGAACCACAAATACGGGGCCCATTAACACCAGCGCTAAGTAGTGAATCATGTCTGTTTCCTTACGGGAGTCTTTCAAGATCAGCTCTGTGGCTGGGTACAAATGAGACCCGCTGCCAGCCTTTGGCGGCTGGCGGGGAAGTAATATCAATCGAGATGATATCCATTACATTAAAATCAATCTCACTAAAAAATAACCGGTACATGGTTGGTAATATTAATATGATTGGCATCAGTTAGTTCAATGACGCATGATCTTTGAATTTGTTTTTTCCGGATGTTTTTCTAAATGGGTGTGTCTGTTGGTTGCGGTCTGAGCCAGATCATTCAGGATGCGCCCTAAGTCAGAGCCATTCAGGCATTCTGCAATGGCGGAATCTAGCTTAATTTTTTCGCCTAGCTCATAGTGGCATTCTCTTTCAGGGTAGAAGTCGATGTCCCTTTCCCTAAATTTCTTTGTGTCTACAATTTCATTAAACATTGAAGCAACGGTATAGCAGAACACATCGTGAACTTCATTGGTGTTCCTTGTCATATTGATTTTATTGCGAAAATCATGGCTGTAGGCTTTTTCCAGCTTGGAATATGAAACTTGAGATGTCATAACTCCCCCCATATTATCTGTTTGTTAGTTCTTATTAACTATAGAACGGAGTTATATAGCGTCAATGGCTAACCAATATAATAACTGACTAACAGGGGCGTTGTTATTACTAACCGTGTGCTCTGTAGGTTCCGTATCAGTTCTCAATGACACCCATATGCATCATTATTACTGGATAAATATGTGGTTTTGAACGAGGCTAATTTTTTTATTCTACACTTGTCAGTGAACTCTCTGTTTAATTGAGCGTTTGTAAACTCGATTATTTAGTAAAAATAAGGAGTGGCTGCTATGAATAAAAATCTGATATTCCTTTTTCTATTAGCTGTAGTGGGATTAACGGGATGTGAGCAGAGTTCTACGGGCTTTAGCTTACCCGCAGGAAATGTGGTTAATGGGGAAAAAGTATTTTTGACGATGCAATGTCTTGAATGCCATACAATGGAGGGATTTGACCAGCCAGAGTCAGCTGTGGAGAGAGCTACGGCTTCTGTTGCGCTTGGTGGAGAGGTTAAGCGGATAAAAAGCTATTCTGAAGTCGTTACCTCGGTTATAAACCCATCGCATCAAATTGCAGAAGGGTATGATCTTGCTGTTATTCAACAAGAGGGTCAATCAATCATGCCTAACTATAATGATGCATTAACGGTTACTCAATTGATTGATTTGGTTACTTTCCTTGAGTCGCGTTATGAGCTTGAGCCCTATGAGCCAACTCTTTACCGACCTTACAGGTAAGGTGATCAAGCCTGCTTTGTTGAGTGATTAATTGAAGGCATTCTATGAACAGTTAAAAGCAGCTTTTTGATGGCTGCTTTTTTGTTGTTTTAAATCAGCTTATTAACGATTGTTACCACCCCAACCATCTATTTCTGATAGCCTCGGGCGTTGAAAGCCAAACTCGGGCGTCGAGAAGCTACACGCTAGCCCTATTCCAAAGAGAATTACGATTGGTATAATACAGGCYCAACTGACCAGGTTTCTAAATCAATTATGTTAACCATCTCCAACAATGTACAGCTGGCCGATTGGGAAATCGAAATGACAGCTATTCGCTCGCAAGGTGCTGGTGGGCAGAATGTCAATAAGGTGTCCAGTGCAGCGCATCTCAGGTTCGATATTAATCGATCCAGCTTACCGGCATTTTACAAAGAACGTCTTTTAAAGTTGTCTGATCACCGGATCACCAAAGATGGTGTGATCATCATCAAAGCTCAGCAATTTCGTACTCTGGAAAAAAACAAAGAAGATGCGCTGGAGCGGTTAAAAGAGTTAATCATTTCAGCCACTGTGCAGGTGAAAGCGCGTCGGGCGACCAGACCTACATTAGGTTCAAAACGTCGCCGAGTGGACAAAAAAACTCAGCGAGGTAGCACTAAATCCTTACGAGGAAAGGTGAGCTTTTAGTTGCTGGCTTGAGGTTTTTCACCCCCACATAAAAATAAAAAAAGCGCTAAATTATCTAGCGCTTTTTTAGGATTTGCATACCCGAGATTAGTGATGCTTTTTCATTTTAAGGTAAAGGTTTTCGACCTTCACTCTTGCCCACTCTGTCTTACGTAAAAATTTGAGGCTGGATTTAATGCTCGGGTTATCGTTGAAACAACGGATATTGATGCGCGCACCAAGCTCGTCCCAACCATAGTATTCGACCAGTTCGGTGAGAAGCTTTTCCAGGGTAATGCCGTGTAGTGGATTATTTGCTTGTGTCATAGCTTGTAGCAGATTAATGAAACCAGCGGTAAGTATATCAGCTTCATCCTCGATAGTATTCCTGAAGGGGAGTTAACACTCAGCCAGAGTTCTTCGGTTTCGGTCAAACGGCTTTTAGATAACAAGAAACCACCCTGATAGTATTGTAATTTATTGATCTTGCTAACACTTCTATTCTATATGTAGTGATAGTTTTAGCGATTTGCGTTGTTTCTCTTTACTCTCGTTATGATTTTACCGTTTGAGGCGATAGGGATGTCAGAGAAAAAAACACTTCAGTTACTACAGTTGTTCTTTCGCGAGACAGACAGAGCGAGATTATTAGATACTGATGCACTACCTGATTTAGATGAAGATCAGCATCAGAATATTAATCAGTGGCTGGAAAATAAACGAAATTTCACTCTTGATGAGATCGCTTGTCAACACTGGATAAAAACCTGTAGTGCCGGTTACATCACTGAATTAATATTGCATGCCGACGGTACATTAGAAGAATTCTCCTTGTTCAATCGAATGAAAACCCAAGGCCACTGGTCTTTAGTCGACGGTGTGATTGAGATTGAAATTAGCAAAGGGGATAACCGATACCACTGCGCGGTTATCGCGAATAAAATCGTTAACATTCACTCTGCTATTGAGTACAAAAATGGTGAATTGCATTCATATTTGAAGTTGATCCAAACATGTCCGGTTTGAGAGAAATAGTAAAGTCATCTTTCATTGGCATGAATCAGCAAAATGCGTACACTGGAATTATGCATAAAAAATGAATAGCTAGTAACAAGTGATGCTTTTTGAAACCCAATCGGCGAGCACTAAACCCGTGGAAAAATAGCCTGTGGAAACAACGATGAATAAAATTAACACTGTTGCCGTTGTCGGCGGTACTCATGGCAATGAATTTAGTGGCATTTATTTGCTACGAAAGTGGAAAAAAAATGCTCAGCTAATTTCTCGTAGCAGCTTTGCTACACAAACGGTTTTTGCTAACCCGAAAGCGCATGAAGAAAACCAACGTTATATTGATTGCGACTTGAATCGTCAGTTTTTATCAGCCGACCTGGATGCTCAGGATCTTGCCAATTATGAGCAAAGCAGAGCGAAAGCGATAAACAATCAGCTTGGCCCGAAAGGCAATGCTAAAACCGATTTCATCATCGATCTTCATAACACCACCAGTAATATGGGGCCTTCTCTTATTTTGCTGCAGTCAGATGACTTTAATCTAAAAATGGGCGCCTATGTGAAGTCGCGTATGCCATCTGCTGTTGTGGTTTTCGAAGATCAAGTGCCCGTTGAAGAGCATTTTTTCCTCAGTTCAATCTCTCCCCATGGCGTGATTGTCGAAATAGGTCCGCAACCTCAATCGGTGATCCGTCAGGATGTGCTGGATTGGATGGAAGAAATGACCCGTCATATTCTGGACTATATCGAGCTGCATAATACCAATGCGTTGCCACGACTTCCTGCCAGTTATGAAGCATTCAGATATACCGAGACGCTGAAATTACCGGAAGATGAAAACGGCGAGCGTGCCGGTATGGTACATAAAAATATTCAGGATGCTGACTTCAAACCCCTGCATTCAGGTGACCCGATCTTTACGTTGTTTGATGGCACAGAAGTTTGCTGGGAAGGTGATTATGAAGCTTATCCGCATTTCATTAATGAAGCGGCATACTATGATAACAACCTGGCGATGTCGCTAGGTAAGAAACTGCTCATAGAGCTTTGACCGACTGAATCATCGTTATATAAAAATCAAAAATATCAGGCCCCTACTATGGGGCCTGATTTCCAAGTACTTGATCCGTATAGACGCCATTCTGTCGAAAACCTTCCCTGATCATCGTTTATTACGCATCTCTATACCCAAGTACCCTCAAGATACTCGTTTCAGCGAGAATTTGCAGGCGCTAAGGTCAGGCGCTGATCTGAGATATTCTGATGTTGACTTATTTTATTATGAAACAGTGTGAACGATGTTTTTTTAATTATTACAAAATGTAATAATACATCGTTCTTTTAGTCGTTACTTAAGCCATAAGTATTATTATCATGAAATATTTAGTTCCAGTAGTATTTTTATCTGCTCTGATGGTTGGCTGCGGCGGGGGAGGTTCCTCATCTGACTCATCTCAAAGCCAGTATAGCCAACGGGCCTCCTCCAAAACGCAACTCAGCGTTGATGCGGCAGATCTGCAAGAGCTTCAGAACGTAAAGTATGCATCGAATGATGGCACTGCGTTCAGTACACCAGAAAACTTTCAGAAGTAAGGAATAATAATGAAAAAAATGCTTCTTTGTGCAGCGTCAATGCTTGTTGCACATCAGGTTTCTGCCGCTCCTGCTCTTCAGGGCTACTATCAGGCGAAAGAGCTGATCACTTATACGGCGAATAAAATTCAGCAGAATAAAGCTGAGTACTTCATGCTCGATTATGCTCTTACACAACCAGCACAGTATCAGGCTCAGTTTGTCGCATATAATGATGCCTTAGGGTATTTCCAAGCTAAAAATAGCGGCGTGAATGGGGATCTGTTCAAGCGCATCGTGCAAAAGGTGAACCCTGAAGGCTTACGTGATCAGTATGTTTGTCGAGTTGATGTGGCTGGTGTGAAGCTGGCTTATGTCGCGAAAAGGGATGAAGGCTGTAGCAGTAACTACGATAATAAACCGATGGCGATAAGCCAAAAGGGAACTAAAGTCACCTTCTTCCGCCGTTGGGATTTCGATCCAACTCAGTCTCATTTTGACATTCAAAGTTATGATAACAACGTCGCGGCGAAAACGGAGATCCTTACCCTCGATTATGTCCTGAAATTTGAAGGCCGATGGATTGGTAGCTCAGTTCGCGTGATAAAAGGCCAGACAATACTGGATTCAGGGGCCACAAAACCGACTTATGATGTTGCTAACTACCAGTATTCAGGTCCACGTTCGGGGATCATTACCGGTGGTGAAAGTTTGCTGTACAGCGAGGCCCCTTATTTCATTACTGATGATACAGAAGATACTGCAGCAGATGATTCAGCCAACCATGTTGCGAAAACCGTATTCAATACTTTTGGTGTGATGGATGGTAAGTATCGAGGCCGTAACGTAAACACTGATCGTCCTGTTTATTGGGTTAACCGTGATTACGTAAGTCAATATACCCTGGAAAATACCAACAAAGCCTATTTTGACTCTGATCCGCAAAACTTTGTAATTGAAACATCTCTGACAGGGCCTTCAGATAGCTGGGTATGGGTCGATGAGACTGTGTGGGATCCAGAGAAAGGCACCGATCAGGCTAGCGGTGGTGATTGGGTAAGCCATGCTTTCAATAACACCCATAACCTTACCGGTGAGAGTCCAACCTTCTGCATGATTGAAGATATTGCCAAAGGTCGTCCTGTTACTGGTTACTTTACTGAAGACGGTAAAGGTATGTGGGTACCTTCGATGAATAATTGCAAAGAAGTCGATTCGGGATATGTACCAAAAATCTACACCCATTTCACCAATGGAAACGGCGAGAAAGTCGCTGTGAGCTCTTTACGTCAAAGTGCACAGGATATCATTCATGTTCGTACGCAACATCCTCAAGGTGAAAAAGATCTACTTACCTTAGATGATGTGAAAGCCATGAAGTCATCACCACGTTATCAGCAAATTAAAGCTGATCTTAGCCAGCGTTTTGATTGGGCTAAACCTTACGATATTCTAAAATAAACGACCTTCGCGAGAGAGTATTGAAAAACGACAGTGTATGAATCGCTGTCGTTTTTTTTTGGATTGTGGTGTTACAGTAATTAAGTCTACACTTTGATTAAGTATCCAGGAATAAGGATATTCGGATGAAGTATTTAATTTCATTGATTGTAGCGGTGTTTTTGTTCTCAATGCTTAAGAGCCTGCTCGGTTTTTATTTCGACATTTTCTCAGAGCCATTTAATGAGATAAGAATCATATCAAGCCTGGTAATCTTTTTTGTCATTTACTCTTTGGTGGGGTGGATAATCGATAAAATCATCTACTAGATAACCTCAAAAATTATGAGTTTTTTCACCTGGTTGGAAAGGTGATGTTCTGGCCGCTCCCCTAACCGTATTTATTTCTCACATAGCTTTCGTAGAGCGATTTAAGCCATCATTGTATGGTGATTTATGACCTGAAATACGGAGAATACTAACAGACGGAAAGATAATTACATGACACATGCAAGAGTCATAGCTTTAACCTCGATAGCTATGGTTGCCTTTGCCGGCAACTCATTACTGTGCCGTGTTGCCTTATTACAAACCAATATTGATGCTGCCAGCTTCACCACAATTCGCTTGATCGCTGGTGCGCTGACACTCTGGCTGGTGGCAAGTTATGCGCGTGGTACGGTTAAAGGTGAGGGGAACTGGCTTTCTGCTTTTTCACTGTTTGCTTACGCTGCCGGATTCTCCTTTGCCTATGTGAGTCTGCCTACCGGAACGGGTGCATTGCTGTTGTTCGGTGCCGTCCAAGCCACCATGATAGGGCATGGTATCTGGGCGGGAGAACGTCTGCAGAACCGGCAATGGCTTGGCCTGATTTTCGCGCTGGCTGGGCTGATCGGTCTATTGCTTCCGGGGTTGTCTGCACCACCACTTATTGGTTCAATTTTGATGTTAGCCGCGGGTGTTTCATGGGGGATCTATTCTTTACGTGGTCGAGGGGCAGGGGATCCCATACGGGTTACTGCCGGAAACTTTCTGAGAGCGGTGCCTGTCGCCCTTCTTATGAGTTTCATGACATTGAACTATACATCTATTGATGCAAGCGGGATCTGGTATGCCATTGCATCCGGTGCTTTCGCGTCAGGCATTGGTTATGCCATCTGGTACTCTGTCTTACCCGCACTAAAAGCAACCAATGCGGCAACTATTCAGTTAAGTGTTCCGGTGATTGCCGCAATCGGTGGCATCCTGTTTCTTGGTGAGTCTTTGTCATTACGCTTAGTGCTGGCATCGGTAGCAATTCTTGGCGGGATTGCGCTGGTGTTTTTTTGTAGAGATAAGCGGAAAAACACCAATCCTCATTAATACAGATCCAATCTGTATCGTGATTGTTTAGTGAAATTACAATCACCGCAATTTGTTCTCGTACTTGGCACTACAGTTCAAGATTCTGATTGCGTATACTGCACGGATTGAATTGATACCAACATGGTTGCAGCTAGTATGATTATTTTCACCACTAATTTAGGCGATATCGAGATTGAACTTAATATGGAACGAGCCCCTGTCAGTTCGAAGAACTTTCTAAAGTATTGCCAAGATGGCTTCTATGACGGCACTATTTTTCACCGAGTGATAAAAGGGTTTATGGTACAAGGAGGAGGTTTTACTGAAGATATGCAAGAAAAGCCGACACGTGATTGTATTGCTAATGAAGCTAATCGTGGACTTAAAAACGTCATCGGCACTCTAGCAATGGCGCGCACTGATGCACCACATTCTGCGACTGGACAGTTTTTTATCAACTTGGCTAATAACGACTTTCTTGATCATACAGCAACCACCAACGCAGGTTGGGGTTATGCGGTATTTGGCAAGGTCAGCGCAGGTATGGATGTGGTTAATAAAATGGCTAAAGTTAAAACGACCTCAAAATACGGCCATGATGATGTACCGTGTGAAGCAATCATTGTAGAAAAAGTGATTATTAAATAATTTGATGTACCAGTGCCACTTTTTTGGAGTGGCACTATAAGCAACTACTCAAATGGGCTAAGGTCAATACCTTCTATTTCGCTCACTTCTCGAATTGTCGGATATAGAGCAAGCCTCTTTAAGTAAGCCCCCAAGTTTGGATATGACAAAGGTGACTTTTTGATATCTAGCGACCACTTAGCAAGCATGAATAAGAAAAAGTCACATGCTGATATATCATCACCAAGTAGGTACTTTTTACCAATTAACGCCTGATCTAACACTAATAAAGCATCGGCAATTCGTTCATCTTGTGCTTCGATAATACTTGGAATTGAGCTTTCATCCACTGTATGTTTGTGAGGGTAGTACCGAACCATTAGTTCAGCTTGTAGAGTATTATTCAAATACGTTAGCCACTGGAAGAATTGTGGTCTTTCTTTACTACCCAATGCTGGAATTAGCCCCTTGTCAGGATGCTGTTCACAAATGTGAATACAAATAGCAGGGCTTTCAAAGATTATGGAATCTCCATCGATCAAAGTAGGAATTCTACCAGCAGGATTCAGCTTTAAATATTCTGCTGATTTTTGATAATTTGATTTTCGATCAACAAGTAATAACTCAAAATCTAACTTCATCTCATGAAGCAAAAAATGAGGAGCAAGGCTTGCATTATTAGGGTAATAATAAAGTTTGTACAAATGAAATTCCTTTTGATGTTGTTAACTTGTTGCTTATAATACCAGCCTTAAGGTGTGCCCCGCTGAACCAGCAAAGCGGAGCGAACCTCATACCAAATCCGCCGAGTGTAACGGATCACATGGTGCTTTTTGTTATGTTGCCGTACTAACCATGACTAAACATAGCATACTTTACATTGGCTTAGACACGTACAAGAAGAGGACGCGCTTGTTAATCGACTCTCAGTCGACCGTTAACGCGGCCGATAGGATTCGCTTTAGCGCTTGACGCCCGAAGGCTCATATGTGTTATATGCATCGTCATAACTAACTATGACATCATGACTCTT
Organism: Photobacterium sagamiensis; assembly: GCF_050337085.1. Taxonomy (NCBI): domain Bacteria; kingdom Pseudomonadati; phylum Pseudomonadota; class Gammaproteobacteria; order Vibrionales; family Vibrionaceae; genus Photobacterium; species Photobacterium sagamiensis. Next base: position 159,738 of record NZ_JAKJSP010000013.1, read on the forward strand.
AAGCCGAATATTGTGAATAGACCACCGGTAATATAATCAACTAGGCTTGATACTCGGCTATATGCACTTTTCGCTGAGTTATGCGAAAAAATCGCAGCCAACACAAGATGCCAACTTAATGTAATTGATGACATTATTAACATAATAGTCAACATCAACCCCACACTAATATCTTGAGGCATCGAGACACTGAATAAACTAACTACAAAAAATCCTGTTTTAGGATTTAAAATACTGGTGATAAATGCAGAAAAAAAGACCTTTCGTTTTGATGGATATACTGTTTGATGAACTTCTGTAGTATTTGCCATATTTCTATCTTTTCGTGCTCGATAAATCTGACGCACGCCTAAATAAAATAAATAACTTCCACCGAAAATCTTCATTACCCACAACAACTGAGGGAAATGATAAAACAGAATAACCAGGCCTGAACCCCCAAATAACGCCCATAACAATATGGCTGAACTGACACCAAAGGCAGAAAACATTGCAAGATTGCGATCATAATGCAGTGCGGTGTTAATGGTAAACAACACATTAGCTCCCGGTGTAATAACCGCTAATATCCAGATAAGAACAACATGAAAAACAACCAATAAATAATCCATAGCTCATTGTCCTAAAGTGTCATCGAAAGCCCTAAAAAATATATAATGCCTACAATAAGGTGTGCCAACACTGAACTAGCCAAGCGCACCAAAAATGCCGAGTAAACGCATCACCTTGATTGTCTTGTGTACGCCCAGCATGGGCATGAACTAATGAGGTGAAAGTCCTCTGTAGGAAAATCACCGTCTAATAACCTATTGATTATTAGATGTTAACTACTAGCAAATGGCAAGGGCTTTTCCGCGAGGAACGGTCTGAAGGAAGCCGCTAGCAAAACTACGGCTGATGAACAAGAACATCGTCTGAGCACATGGGCATAATACGGATTTGGCTATAGCTTCGACAATGGCTATAATCCGATAATTAATACCATGCAAGTCATTAATATAATACATAAAGATTATCATTGTAACGTTAAGTGATGTTTATAGGGTTATACCCAAACCACTTCAAGATGCTGTGTTCAGCGAGAATTCAGTGGCTTTTAGGCAAGGCAGCCATATGAGCGAATAGTGGTTCTATTTGAAGTATGGCTAACACAGTATAAAAGCCACTGAAACTCGCCCCTTGGGAGCTTCTCTGGAAACTCACTTCCGCACAAAATGTGTTTGAAAGGGGATGCCATTCCTACACACATTTCGCTTGAATTGAATTCCCAGAGGAAGCTCTGAATCATGCATCTTGAAGTAGTTTGGGTATAGATATTAAGCCTCACAAGGATTTAAAATGAAATCACTTCTAGTTTTGTTAAGCCTAAGCTCTCTGCTCGCAAGCTCTGCCTTGGCTGCCCAAAACAACATTGTTATTGAGTACCAGACAACGAAAGGTCAAGAAGATAAGTCAGTACAGCAATTGATAGAGCAAAGTGGCGTCAACGAAACTTTAGTAGAACTATCCAATGCGCACTTTGCGTTTAATGAGACTCTGACCATTCGGTATGGCGGTGAAGAAGGGCCAATGTACGATCCCGAAACTCATACTGTTCATGTTCCTTACTCTTTTGTGGCTGAATCTCTGCAATATTTTAAGAAAAATGACTACCAAAATGAATTTGGTAAAGAACCACAACTCGGTGCCATTGACACTTTCCTTCATACCTTACTCCATGAAGCTGGCCACGCCTTAGTCGCCGACCAGAATATTCCGGTATTGGGTAAAGAAGAGGATGCGGTTGATAATTTCGCCACTCTAATGATGATTAACTACGTAGAAGAAGGTGATGATGCCGCCATTAGTGCCGCTGACATGTTCGCTTTTGAATCGGAAAACAGGCCCGATTACTACGACTTTGGTGAGTATATTGATGAACATAGCTTTGATCTTCAAAGATACTTCTCTACCCTTTGTTTAGTTTACGGAAGCGATCCAGAGAAACATCAAAAGCTACTTGATGAAGTAGAAAAAGACTATCTCTCTGAACGTAAAGATTTTTGTATAGATAACTTTCAGCAACTGGATCATAGCTGGCATCAGTACCTTTCGTCCAAGAATTAGAGAGGGTTAACTAAATACCCCCCACTTTGAAAGTGGCTTATTCATTGGAGATATTCAATTTGGGCGGTTGTTAGTAAAACATGGAATTTCCGCTCCAATGAGTAGTGTTAGTGTCTGCTTAGGTAATGTCGTTGTAGAACTCTTTTTTGGCAGTACAAAACATGCGTATCTCAAGAAACCATACAATGAGTAGACACTTCAGTGAAATTTGTGTCGAAGATGAAATTACATTTGCTGCATGTAATTATAATGAGTTGAAACAAGGAGCTGTTTGTCTGAGCCGTACAGATTAGTTTTCCATATAAAAATCAAACAAATGCTGCTTGAGATCATATTATTATTTATGAGAACTGATGATTATGGGCGATATATTACATATGCCATATAACGATAGTTACCATGAAGACGGAAGATCTCATTTTATTTACCACGGTTGCTGAATATAAAAGCCAGAGTGCAGCTGCCCGTGCTTTAGGTATTCCGGTATCAAAAGTAAGTCGCCATATCGCCCAGTTAGAGCAACACCTTGGCACCCGTTTGCTGGAACGAACCACCCGCAGTCTGTCACTGACCGACGCCGGTATTGAATTATTGGAGAGAAGTAAAAAAATTCTGGCCGAAGTGGAAGCTCTGGAAATGAGTGTCGGTCAATTACAGGCCCAGCCTCAAGGTATTGTTACTGTTGCGGCCCCGCTGGATTTTATCATTCATGCCTGTAGTAAGGCGCTTCCCCTGCTTTATCAGCGTTATCCTGCTTTACGGCTTAAGTTTATCTCTTATCAAAGCCGCCAAAATCCAATGGATGTTCAGGCTGATCTGGTGCTTTATATTAATCATGGTACTCCGCCAGATTGCTCAATGGTTGGTCATAAACTGGCAGAAATCAAACGCAGCTTCATTGCCAGTCCGGATTTTGTAGCCCAGGCTCCCGAGCTTATCCACCCCAAGCAGCTTAATCAGTATCCTTGTCTGCTAACGGCGAAAGGGTTTCAGCCCGCCAACATGTGGTTATGGAGCCATAACAATAGCTCTCACAGTGTTGAGGTTAACGGGCCGTTTGAATCTGAAAGCGTTGAACTTTGTATCGCTGGTGCCACTAACTCTCAGGGTGTTGCCTGGGTACCTCCGGTTATGTGTCTGGAACATCTCAAGGCAGGCCGTTTACAACTTCTGTTTGATGGCCAATATAGTTCTAATGTTAATTTGTGGGGGCTTTATTCCAGCCGCCACTATTTACCGCATCGCGTACGTGTCGTACTCGATTTCTTCCAGCAGCAGTTCTCACAGATACAACAAGAAATTGAATCGATTCAATAATTAGTAAGGGTCTGTTTATCTTTCAACATCATTGCTGCAATGTTGAAAGATAAACAGACCCTAACCACTACTTTTGCATTTTTTAGAAAAGTCCTTCCCAAATACAAGCGTACCCCCAAAGAGGTAAGGGTAATAAAGTGCACCCAATATCTGTCGTTATTTAGCTTTAGAATCAATGACTAATTGCAAGGGTGAATATGAGCGAACAAGACAAGCAAGGCGTCGATGAAAAACGTCGCCAGCTGTTAAAACTAAGCGCGGGAACTGTCGCCGGTGTCGGTGTTGTTGCCGGGGCCGGAAGCTGGATCAAGCACCGGGTGGAAGGGGTTGAACAAGACGGGTTTCCGGTAGAAGTTTCACCGGATTATCGTTCTATGGATCAACGCGATGTCCTTCTTACTTTTGCCACCAGCCAGGCATTGGCCAAGCAGCATCCCAACCGCAACCTGAATTTTAGTGAAGAGACCGGCGGCCCGATTGTGGCCGGAGAAAAACCGTTTAACTTCCAGAAGCACTGTATCAATTTCCTGACCGCACCGGAACGAGCTGATAACGATAAGGTGGGTTACACCCAGCTCGATTATGCCCTTGAGGTCGCATGCTGGGATGGTATGAATAATCTGGCGCCGATGCAGGCTTTCGGCGTACCGAATAGCGGAACGCTGGGCTGGGATCAGTCAGATGTCGCTCCCGAAAAATACCCGTTTAAAGATTCAGTTGAGATGGTCAGCGCGATTAAAACCGCCGCTAAGACTTTCGGTGCAGCCAGAGTCGGGATCTGCCGTCGTGACAAGCGCTGGGACTATGATCCGCTCTACAATTCAATAACAGAAGAAACCCTGACCTGGGAAAAGGATTTTCCGTTCGAGCCGAAAACCGTGATCGTGATGCTGGTGGACATGGATTATGAGGCGATGGCAACGGCGCCGATGATCCCGGCATCTGCAACGGCGGCCATGGGTTATAGCTACAATACACTTCAGGCCGGCTCTATGGCCAAGTTTCTTAGAGGGGTTGGTTATCAGGCGGTTGGGTCTGGTAATGATATGGGTAACTCTGTTGCCTATGCTATCGCTGCCGGGCTGGGTGAAGGAGCACGTAACGGTACACTCATTGCGCCGAACCTTGGTCCGCGCGTGCGTATCTCTAAGGTTTATACCGATCTCGAGCTGGATGATGCCGCTTACGACAAGCCACGCGATTTCGGCATTATGACGTTCTGTGAAAACTGTAAACGTTGTGCTGAATCCTGTCCGTCCCAAGCGATCAGCATGGACGATAAACCTTCCATGGGGCCAACCTATCCGGGCGGTGACGATCCTGAATACAACTGGCAAGGCGTATCGGGAATGCGCAAATTCTATAGCGATTCCAAAAAGTGTTTCAAGTTCTGGTCTGATAACGGCGGCGATTGCGGTATCTGTATTTCAGCCTGTCCCTGGAACAAACCAGACTTCTGGCACCACAGATTGATCGACGCTTCTAACACCTTTACCGGCGGTGCCGTGCACACCATGATGAAGCAGGCAGATATTCTGTTCGGTTACGGTAACGTCAATGATGAAAAGTCGGTGATCAAATTCTGGCGCAGCGGTATTGATGGCGATTTCACCTAAGGAAGAGAATTATGATTGGATTAATGTGGTATTTGATGGGTATGGCCACCACTGCAGCTTTATGGGGTTACGTGTATCTACACCGCAACTACCAGCTCGACCTGAAAGCCAATTTAGGCTTATTAAGCGCATTCGGGTTCAGCTGGATCTGTATTGGCTGGTCCTGGGCATCTTTTGCTGAAGGCGAGCCTCAGTCGGGCGCAATGGGGCTACTAAACTTTGGCCTGCCTGCCTTGATTATTGCAGTTTATACCTGGCGCAAGCTTATTCAACCTGCAATTAAATCGTAAAAACCGTCAGGCGGTTCCAGGTACTAAAGCCAGGAACCGCTTTATCCCCGAGTTATAACTCTTTTCCTATCTGCCCATTAAACGCACATCAGCTCTCTATAATAAACACGCCTAGTCGCAATTATTGCATTTTTTAGGAAAGTCCTTCCCAAATACAAGCGTACTCCAAAAGGGGGGAGAAGAATAAAATTCAGCATCTGTCGTTTTTTGGTTTTCGAATCAATGACTAAATGCAAGAGTGAATATGAGCGAACAAGACAAACAAGTTGTCGATGAAAAACGTCGCCAGCTATTAAAATTAAGTGCCGGAACTATCGCCGGTGTCGGTGTTGTTGCCGGGGCTGGAAGCTGGGTAAAACACAAGGTAGAAGGTGTTGAGCAGGATGAGTTTCCGGTAGAGGTTTCACAGGACTATCGTCCTATGGATCAACGAGATGTCATTCTTACTTTTGCCACCAGTCCGGCTTTAGCAGAGCAATATAGTTACCGTAATCATAGTTTCAGTAATGACACCGGTGGTCCTATAGTTGCAGGGGAAAAACCGTTTAACTTCCAGCAGCATTTTGTCAATTACTGGACGGCACATACACGTGCCGATAATGACAAAGTGGGCTACACCCAGCTCGATTATGCCCTTGAAGGAGCATGCTGGGAAGTCATGAATCAGTTGGCTCCTATGCAGGCTGCCGGGGTACCTGATAGCGGTATTCTGAGCTGGGATCAGTCAGATGTCGTTCCCCACAAATATCCGTTCAAAGACTCTGTTGAAATGGTCAGCGCGATTAAAACGGCAGCCAAAACATTTGGTGCAGCCCGAGTCGGGATCTGTCGTCGAGACAAGCGCTGGGATTATGATCCGCTTTATGATGTAAGAAAAGAAGAAACCCTGACCTGGGAGAAAGACTTTCCGTTCGAGCCTAAAACCGTGATTGTTATGCTTATGGATATGGACTATGAGGCCATGGCAACAGCGCCTATGATCCCGGGTTCGGCAACGGCTGCTATGGGTTATAGCTACAATACCATTCAGGCCGGCTCTATGGCCAAGTTCCTTCGTAACCTCGGATACCAGGCTGTCGGGTCAGGTAATGATCTCGGCAACTCTGTTGCCTATGCCATTGCTGCCGGGCTGGGTGAAGGGGCACGTAACGGTACTCTGATTGCGCCGACCCTCGGCCCGCGTGTACGTATTTCTAAGGTTTATACCGATCTCGAGCTGGATGATGCTGCTTACGACAAACCGCGTGATTTCGGCATCATGTCTTTCTGTGAGAATTGTAAGCGTTGTGCCGAATCCTGTCCGTCAGGTGCTATCAGCATGGATGATAAGCCATCCATGGGACCGACTTACCCTGGCCATGATAATCCCGAATACAACTGGCACGGCCAGCCGGGAATGCGCAAGTTCTATAACGACTCTAAAAAGTGTTTCAAGTTCTGGTCTGATAACGGCGGCGACTGCGGTGCCTGTATTGCCGCTTGCCCTTGGAATAAACCTGACTTCTGGCACCACAGACTGATTGACGCTTCCAACACCTTTACCGGCGGTGCGGTGCATACCATGATGAAGCAGGCGGACATTCTGTTCGGCTACGGCAACATCAATGATGAAGAAGCCGTTATCAAATTCTGGCGCAGCGGTATTGACGGCGATTTCACCTAAGGAAGAGACTTATGATTGGATTAATGTGGTATTTGATGGGCATGGCCACCACCGCGGCCTTATGGGGCTACGTGCATCTGCGACGTAACTACCAGCTCGATCTTAAAGCCAACTTAGGCTTATTAAGTGCATTCGGGTTCAGCTGGATCTGTATCGGTTGGTCGTGGGCATCTTTTGCTGAAGGTGAGCCTCAGTCAGGCGCGATGGGGCTGCTTAACTTTGGTCTGCCAGCCTTAATTATTGCTGTTTACACCTGGCGCAAGCTTATTCAGCCAGCAATAAAATCGTAACAAGACAGTCCGGAGGTTTCCTGGTTTTACAGCCAGGGACCGCTTTTTTTATTTTGGAGAAATATATGTCTCAGGGACTCTCACAGTCTCGTCGGCGGCCTCGGACAAAAACGAAAGGTCTGCCCTGGTTGCATGTTTTCAGCTGGGCGTCACTGGCTGCCGCGTTTGTTATTGGTCTGATCTGGCAGCAACCTAATTACCCGCAGTTATTACAGCAAGCTTTCCCCCATGATGAAATTTCGCGAATAGCGGATGCCCAAGGTGAACAGTACCAGTTGAAGCAGGGCGACGTTACTCGCTATCTCAGTCTGGGACAATCTCAAGGTTACGGTGGCCCGATGTTATTGGCTGTTGAAACCAATGAGAAGGGACGCATCACAAGCACTATATTGCTTGAGCACAAAGAAACCCCGGGGTATATCAACCGATTCCGTCAGGGGCGGTTTTACCGCCAGTTTGATAACCAGCTGCTGAACAAAGACTATCAGCTTGGTCTCGATATCGACGGGCTCAGCGGGGCAACCCTTTCCTCTCAGGGCCTGACGTCTGGTATTCGCGAGGCTGCCCACAATGCCGCCGTTCGTTATTCGTTACCGCAAAAGTGGCAACGGCCCGAATTTAATGTCGGTTACAAAGAGCTGCTGGCCGTATTGTTATTTGTTGCTGCACTCATTGTTAAAAAGGTGCCGCTGCAATGGCAAAAACGCTATAACCAGCTGCTGGCAATCAGCTCGGTTATTTTGATCGGTTATTGGCTTAATAGTGCCCTCTCTATCACCATGATAGGGTCATTGCTGCTGGGCTATATTCCGTCGCCTCAGCAACATCTGTTGTGGTATATCATGTTGACAGGCTCACTGGGCTCAATCTTGTTTTTAGGCCGGAATGTCTACTGCACCCAGCTTTGCCCGTTCCACCAGATCCAGCGTTGGTTACATCAACTCAGCGGCCTCAACCTGCAGCTTTATCCATGGTTGAAACAGCACATGAAATTGTGGACCAATACGCTGCTCTGGCTGTCGCTGATGCTGATTTTTTTGTCTCGTACCCCAGCCATTGGTTCTTACGAACCTTTCTCAATGCTGTTTTCACTCGAAGGGGTAGGTATTCAGTGGTACATATTGCCATTAAGTATTTTCGGCGCTTTTGTCGTCAACGATTTCTGGTGCCGGATGCTCTGTCCGTTGGGACGTTTCTTAACTTACAGTGTTGAGATGCGGGCCAAAGCCCTGAAACAAATCCGCAAAGGAAAACAAATAGCCATTAAGGATGTATCCCATGAGCATAAACCCGCAGACAAGCCCAAAAAAAGAGAGCCGGCGGCCGACACGATCCGCTAAGCGAAGTGGCAGAAATGAGCAGCCTGCTAAGGTTGAACGTTTAATAAGTGGTTCGCTGTTTCTTCTTACTGTTGCCACGATTGTCGGTTTTTTTTTCCAGCAATTTATCCTCGAGCTATGATCTTACCTCGAAAATAATCTTGCGGCTGGAACCATACGGTAACCAGCCGCTTCTTTATCAAACATAGCTTGGGTATATAAGCGAAGGAATAAAGAGGTTTTTTTCCTGATGCCCGCTATGGTATAACGCTTTCTATATGATGAGGGTATACAATATGCCCCTATATCGACTGATCCCGGAAACCCTGCACGATTATGACTAACATCTCAGTTGACGATCTCAAGCTCATCAACCTTATTGCCTCTCAGGGCAGTTTTTCCAAAGCCGCAGATATACTGAACCTGACCCGGCCAAGCGTAAGCCGGCGGATAAAATCGGTTGAAGACAGCTTGCAGATATTGCTCTTTAAACGCACGACCCGAAAACTTGAATTAACCTATGAGGGCCGGCGATTTATTGAGCATACAGTGGCAATGGAGCAACAATGGATTCAGGCGATAGGAGAAATACAGAGCCTGAAAGCCGAGCCGACTGGTAAACTGACCGTATGCAGTTTGGATCTGCTCAACCGACGTATGGCGCAACACTGTTTAGCTGATTTTTTAGGCCAGTATCCGAAGGTTGATCTCACTCTGGTAACCACTCACGGTATGCCAGAAACCAATAAGTTCGATGCCGATCTTATGCTGCATATTTCCCCGTTAGATGAACAGGCATTTATTAGTGAGCCCTTGGTGCTCTGTCATCGAAGGTTTTATGCTAGTCCGGCATATCTGGCAAAAAACGGCGTGCCTCAACACCCGAGAGAGCTGGGCGCTTACCATACCATTGATTGTTCCGAATCGGCACGTGAACGTGAAATGGGTTACTGGTCATGGTATGAAGGTGATTTATCCTATCAGGTGAAGATCAACAGCCGCATGCAGTGCGATGAGCTTGAAGTGGCCATGCATATGGCACTGAAGGATTACGGTATTGTCTGGTTGCCCGACTTTTTGTGTCGGCAATATGTCAAGGAAGGGCGTTTGGTTTCCCTGTTTGACGGCAACTTTGCCGATGCTGTTCCTATTTACGCTATCTATCCCAGAAGCCAGTATTGCCCGTCTACAACGAAGGCTTTTATTAATTTCATGCGTTATAACAAACTGTTTGGTATGCCGTTGCCACCTTCGCCCCAATAATATGGGATAGACTTGCCATGAGGCGTTAAATCTAAATGGCAGTCTTAATTATCTGTATACTATTTTTCATCACCTTGTTATTGGTTTTAGCTTTCTTGTACAAGAAAACCAATGAAGGTATTCCTAAATACATCTGTTCATAATCAGACATAATTAAACACAGTTGTTAATAAAACATATTATGATGCCTGTTTTTAAGCGTAATAGCTCAGGTGATATAGTTAACCATTATTACTTCTGTTTCATATCAAAGTATTATCAATTGACAGACATCAAAATTTTCAATTGATCGCGCAACTAATATTAACCCGACAAATGTCACGTGTGTTAGTATCCGTTCACAAACGATCAATGATCGTTTTTTTTTCGCTGAAAATAGTTGTTTAAATAAAAATGAGTGACATTCATGTCGTTCTTTTGTTGCAGGGAGTGCGATTTGGAACATTATAAAATCCCATTGCTAGCTACCAAGTTACTTTCCTTCTCAATAAGTTTGATCTAGATATTACCTTAAGATTTATAAAATAAGACCTATATAAATCCATTTCAATAACTGTAATTTCACGTTTGAGCTATTTGTCTACATAGCACTATGCGCCAGTAAATAGCGTAAAGCTATTGGTTCTGGTGATAACAAATAAAAATAACTTCCCAAGGAAGAGTAATGAAAGATTTGTCGATTCGTTGGAAATTTACTTTATTGGCAGGGCTCTGCCTGCTTATTGCACTGTCTGCTCTTGTTAGTTTTTCTTTATACTACTCAGATCAGGCCCAAGATCTGGTTCATGAACAAACATCGGAAAACATACAACAGGCCGCAAAGGAGTACGTTTCTGTTTTAGCCTCTGAGGAGGCGCAGAAGGTGAAGGCAGTATTAGACAAAAATCACAACCGTGCAGAGATACTGGCCCAAACGGTATTGTTCATGCGTAACAATGCCTTGCTTAATGATACCTCCAGTGAACAATTCCGCAGCTCAGTTAATCAATACCTCAAACAATTGGTCGAGCACCAAGCTGATGTGCTTGGCATGTACATCGTACTGGAAACCAGTGCGTTGGGTGGTGATGACAGCCTCTATATTGACAATGAGAATTTGGCATCTAACAGCACGGGTCGTTTTGCTCCTTATTGGGCTAGGGGCGAAAGTGGCAACGTGGAACTGGAGGTGCTGAAAGAGGAAGATATTACCGATACAGAGCATGATGAGTTTGGACGCCCTGCAAATGAATGGTATGCCTGCCCAATTCGAACCCGTCAGTCTTGCGTCCTAAACCCCTATCTTGATGATGTTGGTTCACAAGAGTTGCTGATGACATCTGTCACCGTTCCGTTGCTGGAAAACGGTCAGCTGGTGGGTATGGTGGGGATAGACCTGTCGGTGCGGTCATTACAACCTTTGATCGAGACTGCAGACAGCCACTTCGTCAGTGGACAGGGACAAGTTCTGCTGTTGAGTCAAGATGGTGTGATTGTCGGTTATGATCAGGATAAGTCTCAACTTGGCAAGTTGGAGAAGGTGTTACCGTTAAGCCAACAAGCGGACATCGAAAGCTGGTTGCCCCGCAAACTCATGCGTATCGATTGGACTGAGGATAACAAAACGCTTCAAGCACTTGTTCCGGTATCTCTTAGCGGAAGTGCAACGCCTTGGGGCTTGATATTCAGCGCTCCCCGAGAGAGCGTATTGGCAAGTGCCATTGCCTTAAATCAGAAGGTAGAACAGCACAATATTGAAGCAATACGGTTTCAGTTAGTTGTTGCATTAGCGATAGCATTGGCAGCACTGCTGCTTATCTGGCTAGCGTCTTATTATTTAGTTAAGCCTATTTGGCAGGTTACAGGCCGTTTGCAAAGTATTGCTTCAGGGGAATGGGATCTGACCCAGCGTCTGCAAGTAGAAAGTAAGGATGAAGTTGGGACATTGGTACATTGGTTTAATCAGTTCCTCGATAAGTTACAAAGTACCGTGCAACATATTGGCGAGTCGGTGAAAAGTGTACAGGCAACCTCTGAACGAACCTCAGAAATTGCAAGGCGAACCAGTAATAGTAGCCAACAGCAGTTTTTAGATGTAGAGCAGGTGGCAACCGCACTTGAGCAGATGACCGCAACAGCCGGTTCTGTTTCTGACCATGCGGCACAGGGTGCTGGTTCTGCAGGAGAAGCACAACAGGCTGCCGTTAATGGACAGCAAGTTGCTGATGCGACAACACGGGCGGTTGAATCTTTAGTCGATGATGTTTCAGCAGCGATGCCGATGATAGAGCGCCTGTCTAAAGACAGCGAAAATATTGAATCTATTCTATCGGTGATCCAGGGGATTGCCGAGCAAACCAATCTGTTGGCTTTAAATGCCGCTATTGAAGCAGCCCGTGCCGGTGAGCAAGGGCGGGGATTTGCCGTAGTAGCTGCGGAAGTGCGTAACCTTGCAGAGCGAACTCAAGACTCCATCGGTCAGATCCGAGAGGTTATTGAGCAGTTTCAATCTGGTACTCGTGAGGTGGTTGGGATTATTAGCAGCGGTAATGAAAAAGCGATTGGGGCCGTTCAGCAAGTTAGTGATATGACCAAGGCCTTGTCCGTTATCGCCGAACATATTCAGCGTATCAGCGAGATGGGGACTGAAATTGCCAAAGCTGCCGCTGAGCAGAGCACTGTCGCAAATGAAATTAACCTCAATGTGGTAAATATCAGAGAAGCGAGTCACACCATAACTCAAGAGGCTGAATCATCATCACATTTGAGTACAGAACTTCAGCAGCTGTCTGTTGATCAGCAACAGATTGTGAAGCAGTTTAAAGTTTAGTGGATTGAGTGTTGTGGAAAGGGGCGATCAAATAAAACTGATCGTCCTTTTTTTGTATCGTGCGTTCTTATTGACATCAGTTGGTCAGTTTTATGTTGTTAGTCAGTTTTATTTAATATGAGCGGGGCCGCTGAATTCTGGATCTCGTTGGTTAATCATTTATCTTATGAATGTTTTTGTGTTTGAACTGGTTAAAATTATTTTATGTCATAAGCTTACATTTTGTTCTTCTGCCTCTCAGGATAGAGTTTAATGAATATGAAAGTAATTGAAGCTTGGCACCAGGTTGTAGACTCAAGGAACATGTCGGCATTAAAAGAGCTGCTCGCTGACGATGTCACCTTTCATTCTCCTGTGGTACACGCGCCTCAGAAGGGAAAGGCAATCACTTTGCAATACCTGACAGCTGCGTTTGGCATACTTTTTAACGATACATTCAGCTATGAGCGTGAAGTTGTGAATGATCGTGATGCCGTACTGGAATTTAGCGTCGAAATAGACGGAATTGTCGTCAACGGGGTAGATATGATCCGTTGGGATGAAAATGGCAAGATTATCGACTTCAAGGTGATGTTGCGCCCGCTTAAGGCCATTAATCTGATCCATCAATTGATGGCAGCCAGACTTTAAGTTGTAAGTCTGGTGATATGTATCTGAGTAAACATAATCATATCATCAGGCGACAGAATGTCGCCTTCAACAGTTCCCATCTCAGGAATTTATCTCTACGGGTGAAGAAACAGATGACGGTACAATCTTGAGCGACAACGTTAGGGTAAAACTCGCGACCGGTTGTGTACCGTCTTTGGTCGGACATGTTGCCGTAACAGTGATCGGTTTGTTGATCCGCTCACCGGTTTTATTGCTTATTTCCAGCATATCTCTAATGTCTTTCCCTTGGTTGCAACGGAAGATGACATCATCCTCAGGTCGGCGATGAAAATCACCTTGTACAGATTTAAAAGCAAGGGATACATTAAGTCCAGAATTGCTAGCGAGCTCCATAGCCATTAGCCCAGCGGCAATGTCTGCGCCTATGGCTAATGCGCCGAAGTACATGCTGCCTAAGTGATTCTGGGTCTTTTTGTTTAATGGCAACTTGAGGGATAACTGTTCGTCATCGATCTCCAAAACCTCAGGCGTACAGTAATCAATTAATTGAACCTGATGCTTTGCAAAATGCTCAAGCATGATATTTGCTTGGGTGACTCTGCTGTCCATTGCTTCCTCTCCTGATAATAACTCATTAGACCAGTTAAGCTCTATAAGGGAGATCTGTCAACTCTGTTGCCGATTTTTGATTAGCAATAGGAGAATGAATCAGCCAGTGTTTATTCAATATTTGAAAGCTGATATAGGAAAGCAGCTGGTTGGAATAAATCCGCTTTATTCTTTGAGCCGAGTAGACACAAGAAGGAACGGTTATTTCCAGCTCGAAATGTAAATATTAGATGTTAAATTGGCCAGATACTTGTTCTGATTGATATACCCAAACTACTTCAAGATGCATGATTCAGAGCTTCCTCTGGGAATTCAATTCGAACGAAATGTATGTAGGAATGGCATTCCCTTTCAAGCACATTTTGTGAAGAAGTGATTTTCCAGAGGAGCTCCCAAAGGGCGAGTTTCATTGGCTTTTATTCTGTGTTAGCCATTTTCTAAATAGAACCACTATTCACTCAAATGGCCGCCTTGACTAAAAGCCAATGAATTCTCGCTGAACTCTGCATCATGAGGTAGTTTGGGTATATTACAAACAAGCTTTTATAAATAAATCAAATGAACGCTGTTTCAGATCATATCTTTTTTTATGACGGCTAATGATCATGAAGCATAAAATTACATATGTTATATAACGATAGTCAATATGAAAACAGAAGAACTTGCCTTATTTACCATGGTTGTCAAATATGGAAGCCTGAGTGCGGCGGCAAAAGCCTTAGGTATTCCTGTATCAAAAGTTAGTCGTCATATTGCCCAGCTGGAACAACTGCTGGGTATTGATTTACTGAAACGGACGACGCGGCCTCTGACGCTGACGGATGCCGGTATTGAATTGGTAGAAAGAAGCAAAACGATCCTGGCTGAAGTGGAGGCCCTGCAGTTAAGTGTCGGTCAGCTGCAGGCCCAGCCGGAAGGTGTTATTACTATCGCGGCACCGCTGGATTTTATCGAGCAGTTCTGGAGTGAGGCTCTGGCTCGGCTTCTTCGGCGTTATCCGGGGTTGCAGCTGAAGTTTGTCTCTTATCAAAGCCGACAAAACCCGATGGATATGCATGCCGATCTGGTTCTTTATACAAGTAATGAGAATCCGCCTGACAGCTCAATGATCGGACGTAATCTGTTAACTCTTAAACGTGGTTTTGTCGCCAGTCCGGACTTTATTGCGCAACATCCCGAGCTTACACATCCGAAGCAACTCGTCGATTATCCTTGCCTGCTTTCGGCAAAAGGGGCTCATCCGGCAAATATATGGGTATGGAGCGATGATAATCAGTCTCACCTAATAGAGGTCAGTGGTCCGCTGGAATCAGACACTCTTCCAATCTGTACTTCTGCTGCGATTTTCGGACTTGGCATTGTTTGGGTACCACCGCTTCTGTGCTTGGACCACCTCAAAGCCGGTCGGTTACAGTTGTTATTTGACGGCCGATATGCTACCGACTTCACTACTTGGGGGCTCTATTCCTGCCGCCATTATGTACCGCACAGAGTGCGTGTAGTCATTGATTTTTTTCAGGATGAGTTCTCCAAGCTTCAGCAACAACTCGGAGCGACGATGTAACTTTTTAGACCAATCGGGACTTATCCCGATTGGTATTATCTGATCAACTCAGACTATTATCTCAGCTGGTATTATTTGGTACTTTGCATTTTTTAGGAACTGTGTTTCTAAACTTAAGTGTATATGCACAAGAGGTAAGTGAATAAAATTCGCCTGAACATCTATCGTTTTTGATTTTAGAATCAATGACTAAATGAAAGGGTGAATATGAGCGAACAAGACAAGCCAGTCGTCGACGAAAAACGTCGCCAGCTATTAAAAATAAGTGCGGGAGCCGTCGCCGGTGTCGGTGTTATTGCCGGGGCCGGAAGCTGGGTCAAAAACCGGGTGGACGGTGTTGAACAGGACGATTTTCCGGTGGAAACGTCACCGGACATTCGCCCTATGGATCAACGCAATGTTCTTCTTACCTTTGCCATCAGCCAGGCATTGGCCAAGAAACATCCCGACCGTAATCTGAGCTTTAGTGAAGATACTGGCGGCCCTATTGCTCCAGGGGAAAAACCATTTAACTTTCAACATGGTATGATGAGGTTTGCGACAGCGCATACACGTGCCGATAATAATAGAGTGGGTTACACCCAGCTCGATTATTCTTTGGAAGCGGCATCCTGGTGGAGCATGGATAATTTGGCCCCATCGCAGTCTGGCGGGGTGCCCAACAGCGGCGTTTTCAGCTGGGATCAGTCAGATGTCGTTCCTCACAAATACCCGTTCAAAGATTCCGTTGAGAAGGTCTGCGCGATTAAAACGGCGGCCAAGACATTTGGTGCCGTAAGGGTCGGGATATGTCGCCGCGACAAACGCTGGGACTATGATCCGCTTTATGATGTGACGAAAGAAGAAACCTTAACCTGGGAAGAAGACTTTCCGTTCGAGCCTAAAACCGTGATTGTTATGCTTACGGAGATGGACTATGAGGCGATGGCAACAGCGCCGATGATCCCGGCATCGGCAACGGCAGCCATGGGTTATACCAATAATACCATTCAGGCCGGCGCTATGGCCAAGTTCCTTCGAGGAATCGGTTATCAGGCGGTTGGGTCTGGTAATGATATGGGCAGTTCCGTTGCCTATGCCATCGCCGCCGGACTGGGTGAAGGCGCACGAAACGGTACATTGATTGCGCCGACCCTCGGCCCGCGTGTACGTATCTCTAAAGTTTATACCGATCTTGAGCTTGATGATGCGGCTTACGACAAACCTCGTAATTTCGGCATCATGGAGTTTTGTGAACACTGCAAGCGTTGTGCCGAATCCTGTCCGTCCCAAGCTATCAGCATGGACGATAAACCTTCTATGGGCCCAACATATCCGGGCAGTGAAGATCCTGAATATGCCTGGCAAGGTCAGCCGGGAATGCGCAAGTTCTATAGCGATTCGAAAAAATGTTTCAAATTCTGGGCTGAGAACGGTGGCGACTGCGGTGCTTGTATTGCCTCTTGCCCTTGGAACAAACCCGATTTCTGGCACCACCGACTGATTGATGGTTCTAACGCGGTTACCAGCGGTGTGGTGCATACCATGATGAAGCAAGCCGATATTCTGTTTGGTTACGGTAACGTCAATGATGAAGAAGCCGTTATCAAATTCTGGCGCAGCGGCTTTGACGGCGATTTCACCTAAGGAGAGACTCATGATTGGATTAATGTGGTACTTGATGGGTATGGCCACCACCGCGGCTTTATGGGGTTATGTGCATCTGCGACGTAACTATTTGCTCGACCTAAAAGCTAACTTAGGCTTATTAAGTACGTTCGGGCTTGGCTGGATCTGTGTTGGTTGGTCCTGGGCCTCCTTTGCCGAAGGCGAGCCTCAATCGGGCGCCATGGGAATGATCTGCTTTGGCTTGCCGACCCTGATCCTGGCTGTTGTCACCTGGCGTAAGTTTATTCAGCCAGTTATAAAATCGTAAAAAAATAGTCCGGCGGTTTCGTGGTTTTACAGCCAGGAACCGCTTTTTTTATTTTGGAGAAGTATATGTTTCAGGGACTCTCACAGTCTCGTCGGCGGCCTCGGACAAAAACAAAAGGTCTGCCTTGGTTGCATGTTTTCAGCTGGGCGTCACTGGCTGCCGCGTTTGTTATTGGTCTGATCTGGCAGCAACCCAACTACCCGCAGTTATTACAGCAAGCTTTCCCCCATAATGAAATTTCGCAAATAACGGGTGTCCAAGGCGAGCAATACCAGTTAAAGCAAGGCGACGTTACTCGCTATCTCAGTCTGGGACAATCTCAAGGTTACGGTGGCCCGATGTTATTGGCGGTCGAAACCAATGAGCAGGGGCGTATAATAAGCACAGTGCTGCTTGAGCATAAAGAAACACCAGCCTATATTAACAAATTCAAACAGGGGCGGTTTTACCGGCAGTTCGATAATCAGCTGCTGAATAAAGATTATCAACTTGGGCTTGATATCGACGGACTCAGCGGGGCAACCCTTTCCTCTCGGGGGCTAACGTCAGGTATTCGTGAGGCAGCCCATAATGCCGCCGAACGTTACGCATTACCACAAAACTGGCAACGCCCTGAATTTATTGTCGGCTACAAAGAGTTGCTGGCCGTATTGTTATTTGTAGCTGCACTCATTGTTAAAAAGGTGCCGCTGCAATGGCAGAAACGTTATAACCAGCTGCTGGCAATCAGCTCGGTTATTTTGATCGGATATTGGCTTAATAGTGCCCTCTCTATCACCATGATAGGGTCATTGCTGCTGGGCTATATTCCGTCGCCTCAGCAACATCTGTTGTGGTACATCATGCTGACAGGCTCACTGGGTTCAATCCTGTTTTTAGGCCGCAATGTCTATTGCACCCAGCTTTGCCCGTTCCACCAGATCCAGCGCTGGTTGCATCAACTCAGTGGCCTCAACCTGCAGCTCTATCCCTGGTTGAAACAGCACGTGAAATTGTGGACCAATACGCTGCTCTGGCTGTCGCTGATGCTGATCTTTTTGTCTCGCACTCCGGCCATTGGTTCATACGAGCCATTTTCAATGTTGTTTTCTCTCGAAGGGGTAGGCATTCAGTGGTACATATTGCCATTAAGCATTTTCGGCGCTTTTGTCGTCAACGACTTCTGGTGCAGGATGCTCTGTCCGCTGGGGCGTTTCCTAACTTACAGTGTTGAGATGCGGGCCAAGACCCTGAAGCAAATCCGCAAAGGAAAACAAATAGCCATTAAGGATGTATCCCATGAGCGTAAACCCGCAGACAAGTCAAAAGAACGTGAGCCAGCGACCGACACGATCCGCTAAGCGTGGTGCCAGAAATGAGCAGCCAGCTAAGGGTGAACGCTTGATCAGTGGCTCGCTGTTTCTACTTACTGTTGCGACAATTGTTGGCTTTTTTATCCAGCAATTTATCCCCGAGCTATAACCCCGCCTCAACAATAAGCCCAACAGGGATAGGTATCGGGTTAATTTAACGTTGCCAGCGACTTGAATACAACACAAATTGTTGAAGATATAGTTGCTCTATATCGAGGCAATTTGGGACAGTAATCAGGTTGCTGGCACGTACCCATCAATTAGCAATATTACAAAGCCTTATTACGCAGCTTCATCATTATTCTTGCAGTGCTGCCTGCCAGCCATAATCGCTTTGAGCTGACGGTAATTGGTGAACTTAATATTGTTGCGCTCAATCAGCAGTAAAAGCCAGTCTTAAAAGTACATCGCCGGTTTGTTCCCATACCGTTTCATGCATGAATTTGAAGCCATAACGGTCATAAAAACGGCGGCCTATCGTATTTTCCTTAAATACTTGGACTTCTAAATCGCCATGAATTTTTTGAGCTTTGTCGATCAATGCCTTACCAAGGCCATTGCTATGGAGACTTGGGTCAACGAAAATACCGCCTACTTCATTACCGATTAAGGCAATAAATCCAACCACTTTTTCGTCAGCTACTGCCACCCATGTATCCGCATTAGGGATGTATATATTTGGGATGTTATGGCGTTCTTGTTCAAAAAACTGTTCAGTCATAAAAGGGTGCGCGACTCTTGAAGCCTTTTCCCATGAGTTAAGTAACTCGTTTAAGTCGCGTTCTTGGTAATGTCTAATTTCTTTTTTCATTTTTAGTTCTACTTTCGTCATATCTATCTTTATTGGGCTCTTACGTCATAAGCGCCTCAACTCTTAGAACAAATATTAACGATAGCCATTGAGAAAGGATTGTAAAAAAACGACAGTTTTTAAGATGATTCAACGCCTCCATAAATATCAATGGTTAAGTCGCGTTGTTTAGCATATTCCCCAGGCGTTGATCCAATACTACTTTTAAGATAACGAATTAAATGTGGCTGATCACTAAAGCCGAATTTATAAGCAACATGTGCCCAATCAATATCTTTCTCTTTACGTTGATATAAATACTCTAACATTGCTTCGAGTCTATTCATTGACTGGCATTGCTTACAGGTAAATCCTGTAACACGCACAAAACATCGTTCAAGAGTTCGCTGTGAACAGTGTAACAACTCCCCCATATTGGAAATGGGCGTATCCGAGAGCAAAGACAACGCACTATGGGTTAGCTTACTGTGTTTATCTTGGCGACTATTTAATAACCAAGGCAGCAGTAATTCATCCAAGGTATCACAGCAGATCTCAGGGTGAAGTCTTGCCTTAACCAGTATATCTGTCTCACTAAATATTTCGGAGTTAAGTAAGGCATTGATATCAACATCAATCACTTGATCCAATACTGGTTGTTTGGGGGTGATATCTAATGAATAGAGCGCACCTATGTGAAATTTGACGCCTAAAATCATAAATGGTTTGGAGTGGTCCATTTGATAGGTATGGCAATGAGGGAATAACCAATGGCTTCCGTTCCCCTTTGCAGACATTGTTTCAAGATCATATTGATAACCTTGCTCAGATGAGGCAATAATCAAGTGCCCTGCAGGATCAGGATTCAATTTAGGTTGGTTATGACCATTATCATTTTGTTTTTTCTCCAAAAACCAATAGCACTCAACATACTTGGCCACGTCAGGATTTTTCGGAGAATGTATCCAGTTTATCATTTCATATATCTAGCTATTAATAGGGGGTAGGGCGTAGCATCTAATTATCTTGTTACAGTGGCGGAACAAATCGATGTTGATTGGTGCCATTTTGTTTTTGTTTGTACATATCAGCGTCGGCATTACTAATTATATGTGAGGTAGAGTGTGCATCATCAAAAAACAGAGTAATACCAATACTGGCAGAAATGTTTAGTTTAATATCGTCAAAATAATACTCTTCATTCAGTATGTTAATCATTTTTTCGGAGATTTCGGCAGCATAGTCGGTAGCCTGGCTCTTTTCAGACCCAACCTCCTCCAGGAGTATGATAAATTCATCACCACCAGACCGGGCGACGGTATCTGTATCCCGTACCTGTCGACACAATCGGTTGGCAACTTCAATCAGTAATCGATCACCTATTTCATGGCCATATAGGTCATTTACCTGCTTAAATTTATCTAAATCAGCAAATAGCACGGCACAATAGGTGTTATGTCGTTTGCTTCTATATTGTGCTTGCTCAATTCGTTCAGTTATTAGGCGGCGATTTGGTAGATTGGTAAGGTGATCAGTGAGTGCCAGGCTACGCACTTCATCTTCTATCTGCTTCTGATATGAAATGTCGGTAGAAATACCTAATAACGCCACTATTAAATTACTATCAGACTTGTCGTAGATGGGGGTTTTGACCTCTAGATAGACGCGCTGGCCACTACCCAGCGCTCCAACAGTAACTTCTTCTTGTGTGTTTTCACCGCTTAGTACTCGTAAATCAATTTCACGTAAAGATTTTACGATATCAGGAGGGAAAAAATGGCTATCGCTCCGACCTATCAGCTCATCAGATGAGCAGCCAAATAACTTTAGCGTTAATTTATTGGCGTAAATGTAACGAGACTCTCTGTCTTTTATATATACATAGACAGGAACATTGTCTAATGCGAAGCGCAACTGCTCGATATCATCAACTACACATAAACTATTTCGCAAGATTGTATTCGCCATGTATAACACCGTGTTTTTACAATAAGGGTATTCCATCACCGAATAGCCTTGGTTACATAGACATTATCAACGCTCATGGTGGGGTACAAGGGGAACCCTTCACATTAACTAAAATATGGCAAAATTGATGAGTAATTTCTAGTCATCGAAGTAGGTGTAATACCTTTTTGGTGCTATTGGAGATAGAAATAGACACTTCGTGTTCCGTGTTCTTGGCATCGACGGTGGTTTTGAGAAGATAATAAAAGTGATGGACTTGGATCACAGATTGTTTACGGAGGTACGTTTAATTACAAGGTCAGAGTAGTTTTTAGCCTAAAGTCTGCTAATTTATTAGAAATAAACTCAACTGATCTCGGTTATTACGTTGTATATGTCTATAAAAAAAGGGTTATTTAGATTATTTGGATCCAATGGCAATCAGACTGTATCAAAGGTAACTGACTCAAATCACCAACATCAACAGTCCACAATACAAAGAATACATCACCGTGGTTTTCTTGTGGAAAATACAACCGAGGGTCTTGATAGCTGGAAAGCTAAGATTAACGGTAAGCTTAATACTGGTGACTTATCCTCTATCAAGGAAAGCATTGATTGGTGGTGTGATAATAAAACAGAAATAGCACATGACAAAGCGGCCAATCAAAATTCATCAAAACGTAAAGTTGTCGTTTACCAGGGCTTCAAATTATTTAATGATACAGGTGAGCACAACACTTGGTATATGTTGCATAATGGACAGTTATTAAAAGGAAGTCAGAAGGCCATTGAAGCAAAGATAGATAATGCTATTGAAAAGCTGCAAAGAAAACAGAGATGATTAGGAATTATAAACGTGTGAATTCAGTTATTTATGTATTAATCTGTAATCACTAAGAATTGTAGTGTTCAATTAAAGTCAGCCACAACTTTACTTGACCACTACCGAAATAATCATATTGCTTTTTCTTTTTAATCCACTGCCAGTGAAAAGTTTGTTTTAACAATATCCGTTCTTAAATGCTTTATCGCCTGATATTCATCTGAGTTCCAACAATCCTTGAGATGTTGCATGGATGGAAACTTTACTAATGATAATTTAGCCTCCTGATTTGGCCAGCAGCCTTCTACCAACTCTAAAATCTGTGAGGAAGTCCCTGCAATTAATACCTCTGCACCATAGGTCAGAAAGATGGGATAACAGGCTTCACAATAGGCGGCAAGAGATGCATGACCTTCCGGTAATAGGGTGCTGGCAACAAGGTAAGCTGGTTTATCCGTGTTCATGCTTATCTTCTATGGTTTGAAAGACTTTTCCATTGCTCTGACTGTTGATGCTGGCCTGATAAAATAGTGCGACATCTTTTGCCGGTATACCTGTTGTACTATCCATTCCCATCATTTCCATGGTTTCTTTAACAAAGCTCGGGCTGACAGCGTTAATTCTTTTATCATCTTTAAGCTCTAACGCTGCAGAAACCACAAAAGCATCAACGGCTGCACAGGCCATACTGATTGCGATGCTTCCTGGAACTGGATGTATAGCGGCAGCACCGGAAGTTAAGGTAATAGAGCCGCCTTTATTGAGATAATTTAAGCCAATTCGAACAAGGTTAACTTGTCCCATCAACTTATTCTCTAAAACCAATTGATAGCCAGCATCAGGCATGTTTTCCAGGCTACCAAATTCTCCTTTGCCGGTAGTGCTGATGATGGCATCAACCTTTCCAACGTTTTCGAACAGGCTTTGAATTGAATCTTTATTGTTAATATCCACAGTAAAGTCGCCACTGCGATTACCAACAGAAATAATTTCGTTATCTTGGCCTAAGAGTTTGACGACTGCTTTACCAATAACACCGGTTGCGCCTATCACTAAAATTTTCATAGTTTCTCCTAATTTAATATCCGGTTTGTTCTAACCAGCGAGTTAATGCTGTTGCCAGTTGCGGGGATTGATCTTCTTGTAAAAAATGTGATGCATTTTCAATGGTCATATGCGGTTGGCCTTGTGCACCTGTAAAGTTACTTTGAAATTTATTGTCGTAACCTTGGCCCGCTAAAAAGGGATCTTTATCACTGAATAAAGTCAGCACGGGTTTATGCCATTGCTTGAGTTTCTCCCAGTCAGCATTCACTTCATCCAGTTCAGACGCAACAATCTCAGGCATCTTTCTGGGTGCCGCATAATATTCAGGACTGGGGAAGGGGGAATCGTAGGCCTGCATTTCGGCAATGCTTAGCCGCCTGGTGGTCAGCGTTTGAATGATTTTACCAATTTCTAGTTGATCAGCGTGCCTAAAATAGCCAGCCCAATTGCCATAATTGATTTTGCTGGCAAATTTTTCGAGGCTTGGTTTGCCGGCCATAGCTGCAAGCAGCTTAAGGATTTTGGGTACCATGAATTTTTCCATGCCTGTCATTTCAGCCAGCGCGGTATTGGCAACAACAAGGCGATCTAACCATTCGGGTTCTTGCGCCAATACACGTAAACCTATCATTCCGCCCCAGTCCTGCATAAAAGCCGCGGCATTTTTGAGCCCTAGTTGGCGGACAAAACTAGTCATCCAGCGCACATGGTTACCGTAAGTATGGGCGTCGCTGGCAGTCGGTTTATCTGACTTACCAAAGCCGATTAAATCAGGTGCAATCACTCGATAACCCGCATTGACCAATAGTGGCACCATGTGTCGGTACAAATAGCTCCACGACGGTTGGCCATGCAGTAAGAAAATTGTTTTATCATTGTTTTTGCCTTCATCGATGTAATGCAATCGCATACCATCGATATCCATATAGTTTGGCGCAAACGGGTAATCCACGAGGTTCGCAAACGCGTCCTCTGGTGTTCTAAGAATTTGCTGACTCATGCCCACTTCCTCACTGGTCAAATATTTTGACAACCCTACAAATGCCCTTGGTTTCTTGAGTAATTGCAACTGGGTGCGATTGATGAAGTAACTTTAGTGAATAATGGCGGCCTAAAAAAGCATAGCTTTTTGATCAACATGGTCATAATATTAGGCCATGATTGCATTAGAACATTTGCACGTTATCAACGTGATCCATCAGGAAGGCAGCTTTCGTAAGGCCAGTGAACGGCTCTTTAAAGCGCGTTCTGCTGTGTCTTACTCCGTAAAACAGGTTGAAGAGTATTACCAGATTGAGATATTTAACCGTGATACCTACCGGCCGGAGCTGACGCGTAATGGCAAAATATTAATCAACAAAATTCAGCATTTGCTTAATGAAGCCAATGACTTTGATATGTTCGCCCGTCAGATGAATAGTGAAGTAGAAGCCGAACTGCGCATCAGCATTAGCGCGATATTTCCCATGGACAAGGTCACGCAACTGTTAGGGCAACTTAAACAAGAGTTTCCAAAAACCATTATCCATTTGGACATTGAAACTGCATCCGGGGAACGAATGTTGTTGGATAATTTGGTTGATATTGGTATTTATGGTGGCTTAGAACAAGATGCCAAGGTGCAGTATCGCTGCATTGATCACTGTAAACTGCCGGTATTTATTTCTGATCGTTTTCCCGTGGCGGATAAAAACAATATCAGTAAAACTGACTTGCTACCGTACCCGCAAGTAGTCGTTAAATCTTCTTACAAAAGTAGCCCTGACTCTGGCATCGTTAAAGATGGTCTTCAGTGGTATGTATCTGATCACAACACCAAAAAATCACTAATACACAGCGGCTTGGGTTGGGGGCGTTTACCGGTTCACGAGGTTGAGCAAGAAATCCAGGATAAAAAGCTGATTCAATTGAATATTCAAGAGACTATGGAAGTGCCTGTTTATGTCGCCAAACTTAATAACAAAGTCCTAGGGCCCGTTGGAATGATGGTCTGGAATTTCTTTGATGATTATGTGTGAAAGTGATGAAGAGCCAGCTCGCTCTGGGGCTGAAGCGCCTTAGTTGAATCGATCAATCAGTGCATGACCATTCACCGGGTTTTTACTGGCAAAGAACGCCTAAGAACACGACTTCTATTTGGCTGGGTGTATAGCTGACTGAGGGTATTCCGGCGCAAACAGCGAGAATGCTTGCACTTTAAACATTAAGTAATTATTGGTAAAAAAAAGGGCTAGACAGTTGATGTCTAGCCCTTATCAAATTACTGGATCTTACTCTGCATACTGACGCAGGTGCTGCTTGACCGCCTCTGACGCGAATGAATGCTCGACACTCACCTTGTAGATCGCATAGTAATCTTCGCGGCTCAGGTTGAACTCTTCTACCACTTTGCGTACTTCATCGGTCATCGTAGTGTTAGAGACCGTCCGGTTATCGGTGTTGATAGTGATCAGCACACCGTCCTTGTGAAAAGCTTTTATCGGGTGGCTGCTCAGGTTGTCGACAGCTTTGGTCTGGATATTGCTGCTCGGGCAGGTTTCCAGAGCAACAGCTTTGCTTTTGACCAGATCATAGGCCTCAGGATGGCCCTTGATATGGATACCGTGTCCAATACGTTCGGCACCCAGCAGCGATACTGCATCATGGACATTCTGGCCATCACCCTGCTCGCCGGCATGAATGGTAACTCGATACCCCTTGTCGAGGGCGTATTGGGCATAAGGTACGAATTCATGACAGAAACCCGACAGTTCGCTGCCAGCCAGGTCGAACGCAACCACGCCGTCATTCAGATATTTTGCACCGGCATCGAGAACATCCTTAATTCTGTCTTTGGGCATCGTCCTCAATATCGACAGAATATAGTTGCCCTTGATGTCATATAGCTCTTCAGCTTTCTTCATCCCTTTGACGGCACTACCAATAATCTGATCAAGGGTTAGCCCCTGTTGCAAGTGAAGCAGAGGGCCAAAGCGCACTTCTAAATACTTTACGTTTTCTTTGGCAGCGTCTTCAAACACTTCAAATGAAATACGTTCGATACCGGCTTCTGTCTGCATGACAGAGAGCGGCAGCTCAAATCGCATCAGGTACTCATCGAGATTTTGACAGGTCTCGGGAGCGACCATTAGCGATTTAATTACGTTAATGTCTTCACTTGGCAGGGTAATATTTTGCTGGTGAGCGAGATCAATGATGGTTTGCGGGCGTACGCTACCATCCAGGTGACAATGCAGATCAATTTTTGGCAAGTTAAAGTAGTTCATGAGTCTCTACCTTTATTAAAATGGTACATAAAGTTACAGACTTCATAATCAAGAATTTAAGGCTCTTGGTAGAAACTCCCAAACCATATTATTGGGATTATACGAAGTAATTATCTGGGGGAGTTTATCACCGTGACTGATGCTCTGCAATTTAGATTGATGGCACATTTGCATCAATTGCCTGGTTCGTTAGGAGGGGTAATTTCGAGCTAAACACTCTGCGCGCTTTTTCTGAAAGCAAGAAATCTAATATACAATGAGCCCCATGTGAGTAATAACCATGGGGCTGATGGTGGTTTTTAAGCGATTAGAGCTTGTCTAAATATCGCGCCTTATACTTATTTCGTCATTTTACTTATGGATTAAATTTTAAATTGTCCAATTAGGTTTTTTAAACGACCGGATAATGCATTGAGCTGATAACAGGCTTCTATCGTCTGGCTGGATGCATCTGATGTTTGATAACTTTGTTCGCTGATTTTCTCTATGTTCCGACCGATATCAGAAACCACGGCATTTTGTTCTTCCGTCGCGGTCGCAACCTGAGTGTTGATATCATTGATGGTGGAAATAGTTTGCTGAATCGCGGCTAAAGAGCTACCTATCTTGCCTGCCAGTTCTAAGCTTAATTTACTGCTGCTTTGCCCCTCATCCATCACATCAACGGCTTCTTTGGTGCCTTGCTGCAGTTGTGTAATCATTTCCTGTATTTCAAGCGTTGATTGGTTTGTTCTGTGTGCCAGTGAACGAACCTCATCTGCGACAACAGCAAATCCCCGGCCATGATCGCCGGCTCGGGCTGCTTCAATCGCAGCGTTCAGCGCGAGCAGATTGATTTGATCTGAAATACCATTGATGACATCGATGATGGCGCCAATTTTGTCGGTTTGATGGGCGAGGTTGGCAATGACCGAAGAGGCTGAATTAACATTGCGAGATAACGCTGACATCGAGTCAATGTTGCTTTGGACAATATCGATGCCGTTCGACACTTCATTGTTGCCTTGCTGAGCCGAGTCCGCAGCGATTGAGGCGTTGCGTGCCATTTCCGAAATGGTGGTGCCCATTTCATTAATCGCCGTTGCGATTTGCGTTGTCTGCTCTTTTTGATCCTCTACAATATTTCCTGCACCTTCAGAGAGCTGTTTGGTGTTTTCAATTGAGGTGACCAGCTCTGTAGTAACTTGTGAAACTTCTATTATCGAACCGTGTATTTTTTCGACAAAACTATTGAAACCGATTGAAAGCTCGGTTATTTCATCATTACCTTTTATCTCTAGTCTCTGATTGAGATCGCCTTCTCCTTCACCAATGTCACGCATTAAATGGGCGACATTACGTATCGGAGTCACGATCCTTGCGGCTAAAAACGCAGCAAGAAGGGTAAATAATACCGCCAGGGCGATATTAATGAGGATGTTTTTTTCAGTGACGGAGTCATAAGCGCGATATAACTCGTTTTCGGAAATTTCAGCAACAATATACAGATCAATAATGGGCAAGTAACTTGAGGCAATAAGGTGTGTACCTTGATCGGTAATCAGTTTATCAAGGCTGAATTCTTGCTGATTCAGCAATGTTGATGTCAGAGATGCGGGTAACTGATTTTTCATGATGCCCGTCTCAGGCTGTATTCTGATTTCGCCCTGTTGTGAGACAAGATACACGGCACCTGTTTCGCCCAGCTTGTATTGTCGCAGCATGTCGGATAATTGACTGAGGTCAATTGCCATACCGGAAACCGATAGCGGTTCGCCATTTTTAGAGATCAGGTTATTGATAAACAGGCGTTCCTGTCCTTGCTGACCGGTGTCAAAAGTCAGATTGACAGACTCGCCAGAACGAAGCTGGTTATATAACCATGAGTAGGCTGGATCATCGGCTGAAACTGTCCCTCTGAGCCCTTCCCCTGAGCGGTAGTCATGTAAGCCTTTCATCGAAACCAGGAACGTACCGTTCACGTTTTCCATACTCGCCAGCGAATCTAATTGGCTTAAGACTTCGGCTCGTCTGCTATCGGGTTCGCCATTTATTATCCAGTTCTGAATAAAGACATTGCCAGCTAATTGGTTGGCTGCTTGAACCGGAAGGTTAATATCACTTTCTATGGCTTCACGGATGACCGCAAGGGCCGTCGGCAACTGCTGTTCTTCAACTTGCTTGAGCATCAACTGTTTTACCTGATAATTGTTTATCAGGGTTGTCGCTGAAAGTGAGAAGAGGAGCGCAATACAGGTAGCTAATATGATTTTGTTTTTTATTGATATGCGATTGAGCTTATTCATTGGTTACTTCTACTTCAGGTAGCAAATCGAGAGGGGGGACTTAGATTCATCCGTTCATTAACAAAAGAGCGCCATGGATTAAATACTAATTGGCATCCATGGCGCGTCGAGAAAATGACTGTAGCGAGTTACTTCACACTTGCCGTTTTATTACTGGCACCTTTCCATGCGTAAATGCCGCCAGGATAACGGTATACATTGCTGTAACCCAGTTTAACGGCCCATGTCGCGGCGTTATGACTGCGACCACATTTGACAAAGCCACAATAGAACACCAGCATTTTGTCTTTGTCTGAGCCTAACATCCGGGTGAAGTCTTGTTCGCTTCGGCCATTGGTTTCAGCGGTGTTCCATTCTGGCATGGACGAGACAGGGAATAAGAACTGCTGGGCTGTAGGAATGTGTTCTTTTTTATAGCTGTCTTCAAATGGCATGGCATCTATAATCAGAACATCTTTTCCGTCATCTAACAGGGCTTTTACTTTTTCAGTATTAATTAACTGATAACCGCCTTGCATCGTTTCATGATGAAGGTTGATTGCAACTCGCTCTGTTTTTACCTCGCGTTCAAACTTGTTTCCAAACAATCCGGCAGATGCACTCAAGGGAAAGATGAGTAGCGCGGCGCCGAGAATAAAAACGTTAAGCCAAAAGCCGCGATATGATGGTCGGGAAAGGTATTTTTCCACAGGCATTATTCTTATCCTTAGTTAAGTAATGTTAATCAGGCCAGGTGTGCTGTTGTTTGTATCGGGTGCCTGGAATTGAAGAAATGTAAAGTGCCAGCCACCATGGTAATGATCAGTAACATGAAGAATTGCGGTTCGATCTCACGATAGACAATTGACTCCAGAGATCCTGGCAGGTTGCAAGCACAATCAAGATTGAGGCCTTGCTGGATGGCGATGCCAGAAAGTACGGTGTACAAAGCAAAACAAACAATAACAGGCACTAAACTGACTAGTTCATAAAAAGCGAGCGTTGCACAAATTGAGAGTGCAAGAGGTAATGCAAAGGCTATGGGATCAACATACATAGCTGAGAGTAAGCCGGTATCGAGCAACAGTAATGCTGTGTTTTCGGGGGCGAAGAAGCCTTTTAGCGCAATCGCTGCTGCCGACATGAAAATAAAGCTGGTGATGAAATGATGAACGTATCCTCGTGTTTTCATAGCAATACTCTCTTTCCGTGACTTTGATGTTGACCTTAGTCAGAGAGAAAGCCCTTACCGAGCTTTCTTCTGCAAGGGATAATGACGTTAGTTCAATGTAGTTTGCTCCAGGTACAGCATCGCTTCGAGTACGCTGCCGCCAATGGCGCGAGCTTTATCCGAAACGGTTGTAAAATCGGCCTCTATGCCGCGGGGGTCAATGTCGCCGATTTTAAATCCTTCAGTAACAGTTAAGCCTTCGTTAAGAAGTCCGCGTACCATACCGCTCAGTGGTGCAACAATCTGACTGTCGCCAACGTGGGCGATAACATCACCTTCTTCGACTATATCGCCAAGTTTGACATGGTTGTGCATAATTCCCTGACAAGGGGCGCGCAGTACTCGCTGATGGGTATAACCGGCGATATTGCCGGGAATACCGGTATTTGGTTGGGTTTCTCCGTGATAGATGATCCGGCCCAAATGGTGGCCGCGATTGGTTTCAATGACCGCATCACAATCGACACCGGCATTAAAGCCCGGGCCTAAAGCAATGGTGACCGGAGCCATATCTTGGGTCGTGCCCAGGTTACGTTTGGCAAGAATGGCATCGACAAGGAAGGTCGGTGCTAAGCTGGCAAGCGAGCTGCATTGCTCATCAGCCATAACCGGGATCAGACCCTGTTCAATGGCATTGAATACATCTTCAGTGCTATGGGCTTTTCTGGCTGTCACGCCTTCGACTTCAATGGGATCACCGTATAAACACTGGGCAAAGGCGACGGTGCAGCGGATCACTGTGGGTTGGGCGATATCGGTCATCACAACTTTAAAGCCTGCATTGTGAAGGCGAATAGCCACACCTGTTGCGATATCACCAGCACCACGTACCAGCACCAGCCGGTTGCGGTTCAGGCGAGTATCGTCTTTCATTAACCCGCCTGAAGACTGATGCTTCACTTTAAGGACTTCAGCCATAATGCTGATGGCGATTTCTTCCGGTGTTTCTGCGCCAATATTGAAACCAATCGGGGAGTGAATGGCCTGAATATGGTCTTCGCTGACGTTACTTTTTCGCAAGTGATTGAATAAGGTTTGTACTTTACGGCGGCTTGCCATCAGGCCGATATATTGGGTATCACAACCGACGACTTTGGTGATCGCATCTTGATCCTGATGGTTAGTCGCAATAACCACAAAGCTCTCTTTGTTAATATCCAGCTGGTCGATGGCATCATCCATCGTTTTGCCTAGAATGCGTTTGGTTCCTGCAGGAAAATGCGCTTCGGCCAGGCTGTCTTCGTAAGCATCGGCGACGCTGATATCGAAACCTAAAACATGAGCCGCATGGGCAACGGCGCGGTTGACGTGGCCGCCACCAATCAGTAATAAAGCTGGGCGCAGGCCGTAAACATCGATTGAAACAGTCATCGCCCCGCCGCAGTCCATGCCCATCGCTTCCGGGCCGGATCGTGTCATACGGCCTTTTACTACCCGGGATTTCCTTTCTTGCAGGGCTTCAATGGACTGTTCTATGACGTAGCGTTCGATCATGCCGCCACCGACGGTGCCGATAATGGTACCGTCTGCTTTGATAATCATTTGTCCTGAATGACGAGGTGCAGAACCTCGCGTTTCGATAATGTTAGCAAACGCAAAAGGCGTGTTTTGTTGTTCTAGTAGAGCTGCCTGAGCAAAAATATTCATTAATCTTGACCTCTATATCGCGTAACGAGGTCAGGTGTCTCCCCTCGTTACGATGTCTTTTATCGGCGATAGATCGTGCATTGCAGCAAGCCAGATCGCATCAAGCTGGTGGGTTTGTGTAATGATCGTTTGCGCCAGCTGAGTCAGTTTTAAATAAACCGGCGCAAGATCAACTTTATTGATTAACCAGATCTTGATGGCATGGTCTGGAGCCTGCTTAAACATTCCATGTGGGTGCTCAATCAATCGACACAATATCCGGTGATCAATTTCGTCACCTTCTGAACACTGTGTAAGGGCAGAGAACATGTTCCATCTGTGAATTCTCTCAGGACGAGCCTGAGTATGAATAATCTCTGCACCTGTAACGCCGATCACCATATCCGAGTTAATTGGAATGCAAGGCTCATGCCCGGAAGGAGCCTTAATTGGCAAACACTTAGCGCCATCGGCTTCAATAATAAAAATTGTGAAAGGGGATGTATTTTTGAGCTGTTCAACAAGGTTTGGTGTGATCCCTGACACTTTGGTTTGCTCTTTGGTATTGCCGGTCATTTTTCCATTATTCGGCGCTATTTCATTTTGATAGCAAAAAGTGATAGCGGGTTTTGATAGTTGGTTTTGCAGGCGTGAAAGCAATGCTGTTTCAGGGCTTTTCCCCGAGTTATTATTATCAGCGCAGATAAAGCAATCTGCTTGTTCTGGTGCAGGTAAGTACATTTTGGTGGTGGTGGATACCAGTACACAATGACCACGCTTTTTGAAT
Organism: Photobacterium sagamiensis; assembly: GCF_050337085.1. Classification (NCBI taxonomy): domain Bacteria; kingdom Pseudomonadati; phylum Pseudomonadota; class Gammaproteobacteria; order Vibrionales; family Vibrionaceae; genus Photobacterium; species Photobacterium sagamiensis. Next base: position 192,247 of record NZ_JAKJSP010000013.1, read on the forward strand.
TCTTGTGCCAGCCAGAAGGCGGTGGATGTTTTACCGCCACCGCCCACGAGAGAGATGATCAAAGGCGTAGTAAAATCGGCATCTAAAATGCTTGGAGTAATAGGGAGAAGTGGGATGTGTTCAGTTCTGTCGGGCATGTTGCCTCTCTTATTCTTCAGTGTGCAGTGCTTGCTCTGTTAATGTGAATCACTATAGTTAGCTATGAAATTACAATTAAGATCCTACGGACTAGAATTATCAACGGGAATTCAATGAGTAACCAACTGCAAAATGTCGATTGTGTGATGCCTGCTGCCGGCCTGTCATCCCGAATGGGGAGCTGGAAAATGATGCTACCTTACCGTCACCATACGATCCTTGACGAGAGTATCGAAAATGCACTTCGCTTCTGTTCTCGGGTAATTCTTGTAGTCGGGCATCGTGGCAACGAGCTGGTTGAACGGTATGAAAACAATGCGAAAATCAGGGTTGTTGTGAACCCTGATTATTCGCTGGGCATGTTTGGTTCAATTCAGGCCGGTGTCCGTGAAGTACGAAGTGAGCACTTCTTTATTTGCCATGGCGACATGCCGTGTGTGTCTGCTGACATTTATCAGCAAGTCTGGTCAGAACGGGGAGAGCACACGGTATTTCCCGGTACAAAAGAGAAGCCGGGTCATCCGGTGTTGTTACCAAAATCAATAATACCTGTCATTCAACGCTCAGAAATTGATGGAAAAATGAAGCCTCTTATTATGGCTTATAAGGTCAAATTTATTGGCTTAGATCAGTTAGATATTTACTTAGATGTCGACACACCGGCGGCTTATCACGCAGTGTGCGAGAGCGCACACCGTAAGTATCAAATTGATAACTGAGATATCACTCTTATCAATTTGATAGCTGTTGTATCAACTCCGTTAATTAACTTACCATTTAGAACACCACTGTGAGTCGAGTACAACATCACAGAAGCTTTAGATATGTTCAGTCACCAATCGTCGTCATTCCGTAAAGTGAGGTACGAACTTATACGGAATCTAAGGCGCACCTCGGATATTTCGTTCCTCAATTCTGGGATGACATGTTTAGGTGTTTTAACTATTCAGAGTTTCTGTGAAAGAGTACCAGTTCAAGGATAGCGATTGATAGAGAGTGGTTCTCTTTTGAAATCGCCAGATACCGAAATTGATTTTTTCCAGATTGGCTAAGTAAAAAATAAGCCAGCGGGGAATCGCTGGCTTTAAAAATATTTATTGTGTCATTGGTTAACCTTGATCACATTAACCATTTCCACCAGATGAAGATAGCTAAGAAACCAAACAAGTAGGTCAGCCCTGCCCAGGATAAGGCTCTCAAGCTGTTACTCAATCTCAATTCTTCAGGCAGATCTGCTTTCATTACTAATCGGTAGTTCAATAAGGCAAAGATAGGCGTTGTCATGAATGCCATAATCATAGCGAAATCCAGCATTGGCATTAATGCCGAGGTAAAGAACAGCAAGATCCCCATTGCAACACCACCTACTAACAACATCCAGCCATGGTGATAACGACGCTGTTCCAGCTCTTTCTTTTGTAACAACAGTTGTGCTTCTGCCAACGCACGAGAATAGCCATCAATAACTGTAATCGTACTGCCGAAAATACAGAAGAAAGCGATAACAGCGATAAGGTAGCGAGACCATTCACCAATGGTTGATGCATACATGCTTACAAGTTGGTGTGAAAAACCAATACCTGAGCTTTTTAATTCTGTACCGTTGCCATGAAGTACCAATGCGCCTAAAGATAAGAAAACGATAGCCAATAATGTCGTTCCGATGTAACCAACATTAAAATCAAAAAACGCGGATTTGACAGTCACTTGTTGTTCTTTACGCTGACTCTTAAGCCATAGTGACGTTAAACAAGAGATCTCGATTGGCGCAGGCATCCACCCCATCATCACTACAAGAAAACCGATCGAAGCAATCGACCAGGCAGACGGTGTCTCAAAATCAGCTGGCGCAACACTGCCCTTACCAGCTGCAACTATCACAGCACCCACTGTGGCAATCACAAGAACCGCCATGATCACTTTTGACAGACCATCTAGCGCTTTGTAATGACCGGCAAACAAAATCGCTAAACACGCAATCAATACCACTCCCGCTAAAGTGGTTAGTGGTAGTTCTACTGGCAGGAAGTAGCCAAGTAAACTCGCGCTAAATAAAAGTAACGCCGCGGTGTTTACCACAGCAGATACGGCATTAAGGGCAGTAAACAGCCATAAATAACCACGTCCCATTTGGCTATAACCTTGGACCAGGCTTTGACCTGTCCCCATGGTGTACTGTACGCCTGCTCGGAAAAACGGATATTTGAAAAGATTGACGAGCAAGATCAGGCCGGCAAGCTGCCAACCATAAATGGCACCGGCTTTGGTTGACGCTACAAGGTGAGAACCACCAACGGCGGCGGTTGCCATCATAATACCTGGGCCTAATGACTGAATAAGTCGTTTTAATCGATTGATACCGGGTTCAACCTGAATGGTCGCTGTGCTTTTCATGATTACATCCTGATGATTTTTATTATATTTTTCGGCCTGGTTTATTTAAGCGTGATTGAATAAGCTGGCAGAATAAATGTCTATATGTTCGATTTTGGTTTGCTAGGATTTAACGTATTCTTTTGATTTAACGTCACTTTCAATTCCTACACTCCATTTTTCGCAGTTTTAGATGTGATAAGCAAACTCGCCAAAACTCAAAAAAGCACACATCACCAATAGAAGTTGGTGATGTAGGGTTAAGTTCTAATGTAAGCGGTTATAACCGATCTTTTATTAGGCGGAGGTATGTTAAAAAACGATAATAAATTTATTAAGAATCAGCAGGATTGTTTCAACTCACAATAAACGTCTTAGTACAGTCACTAATTAAAGTCGACCAGGCAGGTTGGTTCGATAGTATCAGTCTGAACAAGGTAGGTTTACTTTAATAAAGTTGAGCATCCAACGAGTAACTTCATCGCTATCAAGCGGCTGTTCTAAGGATGCCATTCCCACCTCAATCGCATTAGCGGGTATGTCCCCTTGACGTATTTCCATCAGATCATGTGAATACTCTCTGGTAAATTCAGGATGCCCCTGAATGCCGAGAAAATGATCGCCGACCTTGATCATCGCGTTTGGACAAAACGCACTGCCGGCTAACACAGTGGTATTTGCCGGCAGTGATACAACCTGATCCTGATGGCTGACTGCCAGCGAAAAGCGCTCAAGGTTATTGGTTTTTGATACATATGGGCTTAGTGATGAATGGGGGACTATTGAGGGCTTTTTATTTATTGAATCATCGGTGTTTATTGACGATCTGACCATCCAGCTCTCATGAGCCAGTAGCTGCCAGGTATTGATGCCAATCCCCCAGCCATTAGGAGATTTCATCACTGAACCACTGAGTGCCTGCGCAATCATCTGATGACCAAAGCACACGCCGACAAACGGTTTGTTGTGCTGGAATAGCTTGCGTACAAACCTTTCAAAGTTCTTTATCCATTCGTCATTATCGTACACGCTATATTTACTGCCAGTACTGATATAACCATCACACTCATCAATCGTGTCAGGATAGTGGCCAGCCATTACCCGGTAATAAAACAGTTCGAGCTCCGGATCCGCTTTAAGCAAAATTGCCGCGAACATCTCGGGGTAGTTGTGATGCCTGATCTGTAATTCAGGCCGCACATCATCACAAAGTAATACGCCTAATTTCATCGACTTTCCTTATACGAATGTGACTTTCTGGTTTACGCGATCAATGTGCCTTGAATGGCGTTAGTGAAAATATCCGCATACTGCTGCGCATTAAAACAAATTGGATTGCCACCGGCGGCAGCATCGGCAACTGACATCTTTCCGATCCGCTCGGCCTGATCGTCATCTATACCAATGTCAGTCAGGGTATGAGGAATTCCAAGTTCAGCCCGCAAATCCAGAATCCAGTGTAGTACGCCATTAAAGTCCGGTTGAGGAAGTGCCAGATAACGGCCCAAATGTGCCATTTTATGCTCTATCTGTGAACGGTTTGCCGTCATGATATAGGGCATCAGAATCGCGTTAAGCAGACCATGATGTTTGTTATACAGTGCCCCGAGGGTGTGGGCGATAGCATGCATGCCGCCCAGGCCTTTCTGAAATGCGGTAGCCCCCATACTCGAAGCAACCAGCATCTGTGTTCTTGCTTCAATGTCGCACCCGTTATGAAAAGCGACGGGTAAATAATCTTTAATCAGGCGAATGCCTTCGATGGCGATACCGTCTGCCATCGGATGGTAAGAGGGAGAACAAAAGGCCTCAAGGTTATGGGATAGGGCATCCATCCCCGTCGCCGCGGTAATATCAGGTGGAAGTCTGACAGTAACGTTCGGGTCAAGCAGCACCTTGGCTGGCAACATTTGAGGATGAAAGATGATCGTCTTAACCTGATGGACTGGATCGGTGATAACGGATGCCCGTCCCACTTCAGAGCCTGTTCCCGCGGTGGTCGGAATTGCAATCACAGGAGCGATGAGTCTGCCGTTTGCCCGCCTCCAGTTATCACCGATATCGGCGAAATCCCACAACGAACAGTTTTGTTTGGCGACCAGAGCTATCGCCTTGGCGGTATCTATGCTGGAGCCGCCACCCAACGCTATCACGCCATCGTGCTTGCCATCGTTGTAGGCGCTAATGCCATCGACGATATTCTCTTCGGTCGGATTGCTTTGTACCTGGCTGAATACTGCAATATTCAGTTTGGCTTGCTGACAGTCATAGATAACCGACTTAACCATCGGCAGATCAACCAGCCCAGGATCCGTGACTAACAGTGGCGATTGGATCTTAAGCTCATGGCATGCGAGCGTGACGTGTTTAATACACCCTGCACCAACAGTCATTGAGGTCGGATAATTCCAATTCCCTTGCGACATGTTCTGCTCCTCACTAAAACTAAAGATGTTTGAGATGGAAAGACTTCGGGCGGGTCAGCATTTCAAATCCAATCGAAGACAGGGTACAGCCTCGGCCAGATTGTTTAACCCCAGTCCATGCCAGCGCCGGATCGAGATAGTCACAACGGTTGATAAAAAAGGAGCCGGTCTCCAGCTGCTCGCCTAATTCAACGCCTTTAGTCATGTCCCGAGTGAAAATACTGGCAGTTAAGCCAAACTCACTGTCATTCATCAGAACAACGGCTTCCGTATCGGATGTGACTTTTTGTACACCAAGCACCGGACCGAAGGATTCTTCTGTCATCACTCGCATGGTGTGATTAACGTTAGTCAGCAGTTGTGGCGCAAGGTAGGGTGAACCTTGTTTACTGGCGGGAAAATCGGATTCACGGATATGGGCTGTCGCACCAAGCTTAATGGCTTCTTCTGTCTGGCCTCGAACGAAATCGGCAGCGCGGGTATGTATGAGTGGGCCGAGCGTCGTGTCAGGGTGATCGGGGCGGCCTAGCTGATAGTGGTTGATCAACTTGATGGCTTTCTCGATAAAATCATCATGTATCCTGGCATCGACATAGGCCCGTTCAATGCCACAGCAAGACTGACCGGAATTAAAGAATGCACCATCGATAACGGTTTTGACCGCATGATCAAGATCGGCATCCGCCCGAACATAAGCCGGATCTTTGCCCCCTAGTTCAAGTCCCACCCCGATAAATCGCCCGGCAGCAGCTTTTTCTATAATTTGACCACCACGAACAGAGCCCGTAAAAGCAACGTAATTGATGGCATTGGAAGCAATGATATTTTCAGTCTCCTGATGAGTCAGGTGGAGGAATTGAAAAACACCTTCCGGCAGACCGGCTTCGGTAAAGGCTTGATGCAGGCGCTCGGCACATAAGGGGGTTTGTGCCGAGTGTTTTAAAATCACCACGTTGCCAGCCAGTAGCGCCGGGATTACCGAATTAATGGCTGTGAGGTACGGGTAGTTCCAAGGCGCAATAACAAATACCGTTCCGAGCGGAACGCGCTTGATATAACGGGTGAACCCATCAATTTCAGGAAGTTCAATGGTCGCTAGCGGCTCGTCACTGATGGCAATCATATGGCGTGCTCGCTCTTCTAACCCTGAGACTTCACCAGCGCTGTAACGAATGGGGCGCCCCATCATCCAGGTGATTTCCTCAGCGATTTCGTCTTTATGGCTAACAAAGGCGTCGATAGCTTTGCTACACAGGGCTTTCCTTTCGACTAGAGACATATCACGCCATGTTAGCTGAGCCGCTTTGGCTTTGGTTAGCGTATTTTCAATCTCTGTTTTACTGGCATACTTTCTGGAGACATACAAATTGCCATCAATGGGTGAGATAGTTTTCAATTGAGCCGGAGAGTTTTGATGATCGGTCATTATCTTCCCTTAGATAATTTCAAAGTAACGGTTTAGCTCCCAATCGGTAACATGTTTTCTGAATTCCCGCTCTTCCCATTCCCGTGAGGCAGCAAAGTGTTCAACAAAATCATCACCAAACATTTCTCGGGCGGCTTTCGAGGCTTTAAACTGTTGTGTCGCCTCCCATAAGGTATGGGGTAGTTGCAAGTCTTGCGGGTGTTGCTGTTCGTAAGCATTGCCGATGATCTGCTCATAGGGTTCCCACTTATGCGTGATGCCATATAAGCCGGATGCCAAGGCTGCAGCCAGTGCGAGATAGGGGTTGGCATCAGCCGCGCCGATACGATATTCCAGCCGCTGTGATTTCTCCGAACCCGTAATTAAGCGCAGAGCGGTGGTACGGTTTTCAACTCCCCATGTGGCATCAGTGGGTGCCCAGAATCCCGGGATCATGCGGGTATAACTATTAACTGACGGGGCGATCATACAGAGTAACTCTGGCATCAGGCGTTGTTGGCCAGCCAGAAAGTAACGCTGAATTTTGCTCATCGTCATATCGGCATCAGGATCAAAAAAGGCCGATGAACCATCTTTGTTACGCAGCGAGAGATGGATGTGACCGCTTTGCCCCGGATAATCATTGCTCCACTTCGCCATAAAGGTCGCCAGCAGGTCATTCTTCTGGGCGAACACTTTCATATAGGTTTTGAACAGGGCGGCTTTATCTGCGGCGGCTTCTGCACCATCAACCTCTAATGCAGCCTCTATTACACCGGGGCCGGTTTCCGAGTGAATACTTTCAATCGGGAAATCCATGGTTTCGCCCATGGCGAGAATGTTTTTATAAAGCTCAGAATAGGTGGAGTTGCGGATCATCGAATAGCCGAACCAATCGGGTGTTATTGTTGTGAGGTTGCGGAATCCTTTCTCCCGGGCAGAATGGGGAGTTTCTTTGAACAGGAAGAATTCATATTCTAATGCAGCGAACGGATCGAAGCCCATATCGCTGGCATGATTTAACACCCGCCGCAGGGTTGCTCTGGGGCAGACTTTTTCTGCAGCGCCGGAAAATTCGGCAATGAAAAGCAGCATGCCGTCTTCATCGAGTACATCACGGCAACTACTGGGAATAATGCGAACGGGAGCATCCGGGTAACCGGTATGCCAGCCGGTGTACCGGGCGTTATCGTAAAGCTGATCTTTGACATCCCAGCCTAATACAACATCACAAAAGGCAAACCCGTTTTCGAGCGAAGAGAAGAACTTCGCCGTCGACATATATTTGCCGCGCATCACGCCGTCATTATCAAAGAGTCCGACTTTGACGTGAGTGAGGTTGCGTTCGGTTATAATGGTTTTTGCATCTTCGATTGTTTTTACTTTTCTGGCATCCATAGCGCAACCCCTTTGCTTTCTTATATTGAACGTAGAAAGGGGAATAACAATCGTCAATAAATACAAGAATATTAAGGCTGCATAATCAGGATGCCGCGATTTAAATTTTTGTCGCAACCATCTGAAAGTATGCGTTAAATAGAGATGTTTATCTGGATTAATTAGCCAACCATAAGCTTGCCGTGATTACGCATTTCAATGATGCAGTTGTGGAAAATATCTTTTTTTAACTCAAGTTGATGGTCGTCAAATTGTATTCCGATTTGACATTGACGGGGTCCGGACTGAATGCTTACGGCTAAACCCTCAAGTTGTCCTTTAAGATGGGGTGTAAGTGAGAGTGTGATGGTGACGTTGTCACCCTGGCTAATGGGTGTGGCTTGAGTCTCTGTGATCAAACGACAACCTGATATGGAAAAGTCCATCATTTTTGCTGGAATTTTGTTGCCGCCAGATTCGATAGATACAACATATTCTGTTTCAACACGAGGCTGTTGACGGATTTTGTGATTCGCTATATTTACCGGCATATCAAGCGATAGCATTTTTACAGGGCGGTAAACTATGGTGTTAACTTTTGCTTTAAAAGCCACAATATCGCGGAAACTAGTTTCAGTAATCGCTCGAACTATGATCTCGGCATTTTCCAAAAAAATATTCTCAAACTCAGTATCCCGACTGGTTGGGTATTCGATCAGAATGAAGTCATCTTTTTTATAACCGATCAAACGTGAAGTCGCTTGCGACTTTTTGCCATTGGGGAGGTTAACTTCAACCAGCAAGCGCATGCCAATATGCATTAATTTAAGTGTATCAATATCTTGTTTCGGTCTGGCAGTTTTCATATTCTGTGGCTTATTGTTGATTATTACTATCAGGGATGCATTACGATTGCGTGTGCATTCTAGTTAAATCATTGCACGAGTCAATAATCTTTAACTTATAGCACTCTTTTATAAATTTGATGGTTCACTAATCATTTTTGTCTGCTCATCAACTTATGATTTATTGATTAAATCAAATTTGGTCAATAAATCACCTTTCTAGGGTCTGTTTATCTTTCAACATTGCAGCAATTATGTTTAAAGATAAACAGGCCCTAACTTCATCACAGAAGTTTGACGACTTCAGTCACCAAACGTTGATATTCAGCAAAGGGGTCTTAAATACGGGATTGGACAGCTTCTTAAAACGATGCCATGGTTATTTATTGAAAAAATCCGCGCGAACTTGGTAACCCTTATGACAGATACAACTGAAAATTTAGGGAAAGAAGCACAGCGATATTATGGATTTAATACTCCTCAGCGACTTTTCGTGGGTTATACGCTCGCGGTTTTGGTTGACTTAACCGTGCTGAACTTGTTCGAGGAATACTGGAGTTACGTTACAATACAGTCTTTTACCATATCACTAGCCGCAGCTATTTTACTTCAAGTGTTGTTGAAGCTTTCTATCGCAGCCGAACATCGCATTGCGAATTATTTTAAAAGTAAAAAGGGCTTGTCACCCAAAGTACTTCGCGGACTCTCCACCTGGGCCATCCTTGTTGGCTCAAAAATCATCATGCTTGAAGCGATTAATATTTTGTTTGGTGACAAAGTTGTGTTCACCGGGCCATTAAATGGCGTTGTTGCGTTCTTTGCGGTTATTTTTATTATCTTAATTGCCGAAATAACTGTTGGTAAGATTTACTTCGCACTTGAAGATAAAACCGCTAAATCCCCGGCGACGTAATAATACTCATCGGGGATTATGCTTTTTTTATAGTGCCCACCCAGCAGCCAGGAACATCACCAGAGAGAGTCCGGCAGCGCCAATGGAATATGGTATTTGAGTGGTAAAGTGATCAATACTGCGGCAGTCTGCTGCTGTTGCTGCAACAATCACAGAATCTGATATTGGTGAACTTTGATCTCCAAAGACAGCGCCTGAAACCATAGCCCCCAACGCTAAAGGTATTGAACAGCCAGTCGTTGCCGCAAGCGGAATGACAAGTGATGCCATCACGCTAATCGCAGCTCCAGAACTCCCGGTAGAAAAAGAAATTGTGCAACAGGTGATAAAAATGGCGGCCGGTATCATCCAGACAGGTAATGCGTCCATAATTAAATGTGAGACAAAAACCCCCGTTTGCAATTGATTGGTAATATTACCCAGTGCAAAGGCTAAGATCAGCACGATTGTCGCAGGGACCATACTCTGGACCCCCTCAATACACCAATTCACATAGGTGTTCATGTTTGCGATACCTTTATACCAATAATACAAACCAGTACCGGACAGAGTCATAATGACGCCCCAGTAAATAGCGGAAACAGTATCTCCCTTCGATGGATCACCTTGGCCCGTATACAAAATAATGCCAATGATGGAGCTGATCAGTAACATGAGCGGGATGATCATATTGGCGACAGTGATCTTATCGTCCGTTCCTTCACTCTTATCTTTTATTTCTGGCTCTGCGAGTCGTGCTGGCATTGTGCTCATTTTGCCAAATTCCACGTCGCGTAAAATAAAAACAGGAACGGAAATAATCAAGATCAAAGAATAAAACTGGTAAGGAATTGCATCGAGCAGGTAATTGAGGGGCGCGCCTTCTATGACGCCTGCGTCAACCTGACTGCCAATAATGCTCATTAAAAAAACGCCTGCACCACTTAAGGGAAACAACCATGCAACCGGTGATCCAGTACAATTAGCGGTGTAAGCCAGTTTTTCTCGCGACACACCAAACTTATCATATAAAGGGCGCCCGACGAGACCAGCTATCATCATGGAGCCGATCCCTTCCATAAACATCAGAAGCCCTGCAGTATAGGCAGCAAGCTGCGCCCCTTTTTTACTTTTCACTAAACAGCTTTTATTGGTGATTGCAGATACGAAGCCTTTTATACCCCCTGAATGCTCCATCACTTTAATGACTGAACCAATCATCAAAATAAACAGAATATTGCGTGTCGCATAGGAAGATGAAAATACATCAGCGATCGTATCAATGCCTTGTGTCAGGCCTGATATAAAGTCTCCGGAGAGAATGATTGCTCCGGAGAGTATTCCAATAAACAGTGAAACATAGACTTGTCTTGTCGCGATAGCGAGCGCAATGGTTATGGTTGGAGGAAGCAAAGAGAGCCAGGTATTCATAGTACAGACCGAAAAAAAGCAAGTAACACGCAGATACCATGATGATAACGATAACGTTGCATCATGGTATTGCAAGTGGAGCCCCCTCAATTGATGTAGCAAGTGGCTTGATTATTTCAAACCAAAACGGCTTTATACCAGTCGGGATAACTATCTTGAAGCATGGTGTCCGACTGGTATTTCACATCATATTAAAATTATTTTTTAGCATAACGCCGGAGGGGGAGTTAAAAAAGCGTTAGCTACGCCAGGAAAAATCAAAGAGCTTATTTTGGTTGTTCGAAAACAAAATTAGCGTCTTGTATTGCAGATTCCGGTTTGATGCAGACATAGTCTGGATACAGCTCTGAACTTCTCAGGGTATGTTCATCAAAGCTAGCGAGCTTTCCTGCCACATAACAGATGTAGTTAATTCCCCATCGTTCTTTATCGGTTTCTTCGCCCCGTTTGGCTGTAATTTCGTCACCAGCGTTTTCTTTCATATCCATAATGTATTCAGTCGAATAGTGTGTGTATTCAAATGAATGATCTGGCCAGGAGCGCTTAAGAAGATCCAGCATTTCAGCCTGGGTCAAATGGTTGTAATCCATCTGTACACAACGGTTGGCGGTTCTGTCATCAACAACGGCTAAGGCTGCAACCTGTCCGATGTCCTGGATCTGGTGAGTATAAATAGGCAAATCAATGTCACCAAAGGTGGTTATCTTGTCGAAGAAACGCAAGTTTGGCAGGAAGTAGTCGAAGATGCCGCCGTTGTAAAATAGTGTCCATTCAATACCAGACTTCATCAGCAGCTCCTGGAACTGTTTTTTGTAATCAAAAACAACTCCCGCCCCCCAAGGCATGCCCATGGTATGGGCGCCGAATTCGTTTGGAACGAATCTTTTTACTCCCGCTTTAATTGCGGCTTCCAGGATCCTGGGCTGTACATCGACAAGAAATGATTTATTTGCCTGTACGCTAGCGACCAGTATGTCAGATCCTTCCAGTATCTTTGCCATTGCATCGACATCAGAATAGTCAGAACAAAAAGCTAATGAAGCGCCCTGTGCCTCTAATGCTTCAAGTTTACTTTTATTACCTGGGTTTTTCGCTCGGGAAATTGCCAAAACTTGGTGACCGTTTTCAAGCAAGCTTTTCACCATCGGTGCACCGACTTGACCGGTTGCACCGATAACTGCAATTTTTTTACTCATTCTGTTTCCAACGTATTTCAAAATTTAGTCAGGAATCCTTTTGGTAATGGCGAGAGTCACATTGCTAGAACGATGACTGATACCCTCAAAAGGAACGTTGTAAGTGAGGTTTCACCCTAAAGCTTAGAACAGGTAACGAAGACCGATATTCACTTCCTGCACTAAGTAATCATCATTACCAATGGCATCACCACTTATGTCTGTCGCTGTTTTTACTTCGCCCAGGCTTTGAAGTTGGTATTCTGCAAACAGGTCTACTGTCTTTGTCAGTTCATAAGAGACACCAGCACCGACATTCCAGACAAATTCAGTCGAGGTCTCTTCCTCGTAGCCGAAGCCGGCATTAAATTCACTGACAAACAGGGTCGCTTCATAACTATTGCGAGCAACACCAACACCGGCTTTAAGATATGGAGTAAATGAGGTTTGGTTGGCAAAGTCATAGAACCCATCGACGGTTACTGAGGTACTTGATAGTTTGCCGTTTACTGTGCCGGTAACGTCCATTCCCGCCAGCGGGCTGAAGCCCATACGAGTATTGTCGGAGTCATTATTCCGATGGCTAACACGGCCTTCAATTCGGAAGTTCTCATCAAAACGAAAACCCAGGCCTAGCTGATAGCTTTCGCCATAATCATTTCCGTAGTCGGTAAAATCTTTAATATTGTTGCTGCCGGAAACAGTATCGCCATAGTTGATACCAAATGCACCGGTGGCATAGAAGCCATCCCATGGATCCTGTGTGTCATCTTGAGCGGCAAATGCTGTAGGGGTTGATACAATGAGAGCAGCAAGTAAGATTTTACGTTTCATGATGTTGTTCCTTATTGTTTTTCTAAGTTCGTGACTCAGTATAAGAACCAACTTATAATTAAAGAATACAATATAATAGAATTCTTTATTCTGATTTCTTTAATTATCAATGAAAAGTTGTTGTTATGATTGAACACTTAAAATCAATGGCAGTATTCGCTTGCGTGGTTGAAGAAGGCTCTTTTCGCCAGGCTTCGATAAAACTGTCGATGTCGCCTTCGGTAGTCAGTCATCATTTAAGCCAGCTTGAAGCACATATCGGTTCACCTTTGCTGTATCGTTCAACCCGAAAGCTATCGTTGACCGATTACGGCCGCCGTTTTTATCCTTACTGCCAGGAAATGACCAGTACAGCTCAAAAAGGATTAAATGAGCTGTTATCAGGTTCAGACGAACCAACCGGCAACCTGAATATTGCTTTACCTGCAATTTTAGCCTCAGGAGAAATCCCCTCGTTAATCGCTCAGTTTTGCCAGCGTTTTCCGAAGGTGCAGCTCAATGTTGATTTTGATAACCGAAAACGCAATTTAATCGAGGAGGGATTTGATCTTTCTGGTCGTATTGGTTGGTTGGAAGACTCAAATTTAAGAGCAAGAAAAATCACCGATATAAAACGTATTGTTTGTGTCAGTCAACAATATCTGGATTCACACCCAAGGATCAATACGCTCTCCCAGCTAAGTGAACATCAGTGGATAAAAACGGAAATCATTCAGAACTACGTCGAACTTTTTAATGCAGATGAGCCCGAAGGAACGAAGTATCCGATTAAGCAAGGGATCAATGTAAAAGGTGCAAATGTGATGCGTGAAATGTTGCTCGCAAACTTCGGACTGGCCGTTATTCCAGAGTTCCTTGTTCGAAATGAGCTTGAAAACGGGACGCTGGTACATGTTTTACCTGAGTGGCATCCCAAAACAGCAGGTTTCTATTTTGTATGGGCCGATAGCGGCATTCGCAACCCTCTGGTGAAATACTTTATAGACTTTATTGAACCGAAGATACAGAAGTGGCTTGCCTGAAAAATACCTGAGCCATGATGGAGGTCATAACCCTGATCACCAATGGTAACAGGGTTATGATTCTTATTTTATTAGAGCATTTTGCCTTGAACCGGGATTAATGAACCCGAAAGGTTCGTTTTTTTCGGTTGCGTAAGATCAATCATGATACTGGCAAATTGTGATGGGTTTACCCAATCGTTATGGTCAACATCTGGCATGGCTTCACGGTTTACATCGGTATCCATGATAGTAGGAAGAACAGCGTTAACCTTAATACCGTATTGAACACCTTCAGCGGCCAGACTTTCGACTAATCCATTAAGTGCCAGCTTGGATGCCATGTAAGGGCCGAAACCATAAGGGATATTGCGAATCGTATCTCGCGCTGAAACATACATGATAGAACCTGTTTGTCTTTGTTTCATGGCCGAGAAAATTTCACGGCCTAACACCCAGGCAGTGGTGAAGTTTGCACTGAACAACCGTTCCATTTCCTTAGCTTCGACCTCTTCCCACGTACTCCATGAGAACACCCCCGAGCAATGATAGTGGGCGTCGATAGTGCCACCAAGAATATCAAGTGATTTGGCAACAAGCTCATGACAAGCTTTTTCATCAGTGAGCTCGCCTAAAAGTACCGTGAGCTTACCGTTATATTGACTTTCTAAATCACGGGCTCGCTGCTCATCACCAGCACGGCCGTATCCTACAACCTGAGCGCCAGACTCAATTAATTGTTTTATTATTTCTTGAGCGGTCACCGAGAAACATGCAGCTACGGTGGCTGTTTTAATGTTGTTAGAGCTCATCGTTGTACCTGTCGTTAGAGTTATTATTTAGCGGTAATACATGATATTCATTGTCAATAATGCTAACAACGCACCTACATGCAATTGTCCTTTGCTTTTTAAGCAAGGTAGGGGGCTGCTTCTTAACTAAGGTAAATGACCATTCCAGAGAGTATTAGTGTCACGGTGGCCGGGATGCCGTCTTTCCAAGTATCAAAATATAAGTGGAAAGCGATAGCGCCTAAAGAAGTACCAAGCAGCGCCATGGCGCCTAGCAATCCCAGTATGCTGCTTTGGAACCAGATGGCAATTGCCCCGAATAGCTCAACGGCACCTACCAGAGCCATTATCTGGCGGTTCAGTCCATAAGAGTGAAAGAACTCAAGTTGCTTTTCGAAAATCATCTTTTGCCACCCCAGCAATTTTATTGAGCTGGCAAATAAGAAGAAAGCTGAAAGCAGAGCAATAATTGTCGTCACTAAGGTATTCATTATGGTCTTTCCTCGATATTAGCCATTTCCCGGCCAAATCCGCTGCTGGTACCGGTAATTAAAATGTTCATATTACTCTTTCCTTTGTTGGGGTTGAAAAGAGTGTAAATCCGCATCATTATTAGTTGAACTGATTACAACTAATAACCATTATGAATGAAAATCATCTTGCTAAAGTCGATTTAAATCTGCTGAAATCATTGCGCGCGTTGCTTGAAGAGCGGCATGTGGGACGAGCTGCGCAGAAGATGAATGTCACCCAGTCAGCAATGAGCCACACCTTGACTCGGCTGAGAAGTGTTTTCGATGATCCTCTTTTCATACGAAATGCCAAGGGGTTGGAACCTACTGCACGGGCACTGGAGTTATCCGGTAAGCTCAGGTTTATTCTCAGTGAAATCGATACGTTACTGACACCAAAAACCTTGGAACTCTCACAAGTCCATACCCATTTCCGTATTCAGACCCATGACTTTATTGTTGCCTCTTACCTTTCAAAGGCATTCAGTGCGATCAATTACGAAGCGCCTAATATTGTCATTGATGTGCAGATACTGGATAAAAAAGCCTATGAAAAACTCGATGATGGCAAGCTGGATATGATCATTGGCGCAGGGCTAAAAGCTAATCCCCGTTTTATGCAGAAACGGCTTATTGATGAAGCCTTAGTTTGCTTATTAGATAAACATAATCCTGTCCTGAATAACTGGACTTCAGAAGCTATTTTTCGCTATCCCCATATCAAGTCCAGCTTGCTCGATGATCAGGACGATCCCGTTAGTCAATACGGCAAGAGTGAGGGGCTACCAGAGCGAAAAATCGGTCTTTATGCTGAAACCCTCAATTTACAGTTAGCATTATTACCTAATACCCAATTGATTGCCTTCTTGCCGGAATCTATTGCAAGACAAGGGGAGCAGTTGTACGGATTAGAAGTGAAGAGGTGCCCATTTACTTTGCCTGACGTTACGATTCGAGGAATGTGGCATGAAAGGCATCAAAACGATCAGGTGCATAAGTGGATTCGCGATAAAATTAGTGATGCTTTTATTCTGTACTGACTCCCACTTGCAACTGACTGTGCGATACGCACAAAGATGCTCGCTAACGAAAATCGTGCATAACGAAAGCATCATATTTAGCTCTTTTGCGGATATTAGATTGCTAGAGTGACGGCACTAATCGAGGGTGGTTAGTACTGTTTTTAATGAGGCTTCTGGGGTTATATTGAGGCATAAACCGCCTTAGAGTTGTGACTTCATTTTGGCTAACTTAGATTACCTGAAATACATCAATACTTGCTCCTTCGTTGTCACAGCACGCTAGTTTGGTTTGATTACTCTAATCTTGGTTTGGAAAGTTGATTCGTGTTGTTCAGGCGGAGAATATGGTCAGATTTCCACCGAGGTATCGTCCCAATGCTCGAAGAACGGCAATGGTCGCATGATGGGGGGGATATCCACCTATCATTCATGGTGGATATCCTTGTTTTGCGTGGTTGTTTGGGCTTTCCTTTAATCACGCATTCAGCTATTGGGGAAGGAGCAACTGCCCGTTTCGGCATCACACCCCTGGGCATCGATGGGGAGTGAGTAGAGGTGCCCGTTGCCAGCTTTCATTTCTACCAACACTCCACTTTGTGCCATACTTTTTAACCGCGCCTGGGCCGCTTCAATACTTATTCCGTAGACGCCTGCGATCTCCATTGGGGCCACTTTGCCGTAGCGTGCAACAAAGTCGACAATCTGCGCTGCACTTTCCTGAAGTGTTCGGTGGGACAAGGGTTCAGTGACAAGCTCCTCAAACCAGTACTCGAATTGTTCGTAAGTTGTAAAGCTTCGCAGCATCACTTCCCCTTCCGGTCCCCGTAGTAGATAACTAGGAAACCCTCGCACGGCTCGCTTTCGGCATGCCAAGAGATCTTCCTGGAAGGCCTGTTCTGCATTACCCTCCTGGATATCCTGGACAAAACGCTCGACATTCAGACCGACCTCCTCGGCTATTTCAATCTGAACCTCGAGTCGGTGGATGGCTCTATTTTCGGCTGCGGCACCTGACCGAAGGAGCCGCAGATAACGGGTTGCAGCTGCTTCACCCTGAAATTGGGATGCCTTAAAGGCGATGTTGGCGGGGTACGTCGATCGGTAATCGTCCTTGATTTCGAAGAAAATCTGTTCGTCCACTGGCATCTTATGTTGCTGTGATGCCTCGACCCAATGATCGGCAACCTGGCGGTACCATTGCGTACCAGCGATGCCATTGGCGGGATCACTGAAATTGCCAATATCCTTAACCAGTCCCCCCATCGTATAGGAAATTTTCACCTGTTCAGCATAAACCTCCTGGATTTTACGCAGAATCGGCTCTGATCCCCAGCACCATGTGCAATACGGATCGGTAAAGCAAATTATTTCTATTATCGAGTTGTTCGTACTTTTTCTATCACTATCGACCAGTACGTCTCTTTTCTTTGGCATCTTCAAACTCCTCAAATCACTTTATTAGCGGACAGGTAAGCTTATCAATCACCATATTGGTCAACTAGATGGGAAAGATGGGTTAATCTATACCATGTATGGGATAATCGACGGTATTATCATTGATCTGAACAGCCATTCGGCGCAGATGGCGTACCCACTTAAGTCGAACATGACTAACTCAATTAGCCCATATTTGGGATAGTGTAATTTGTTTTTACCATCTAGTTGACCAATCCAGCCCTTGCTAGGATTTACCCCGTCGTTAAGCAAACATTAAGTTGGATAAGATCATGGTCGAGAATAAAGTTTTAGTCGTGACAGGAGCAACAGGCAATCAAGGTGGCGCGGTAGTAAAACACCTGATGAACAGTGGTTTTACTATTAAAGCGGTAACCCGCAACCTGCAAAGCAAAGCGGCGGATAGGTTACGTCAACAAGGTGTCGAGGTGATCTATGGCGATCTGGACAAGCCGGAAACGCTTACACCGATATTGAAGGGTGCCTATGGCGTCTATTCGGTGCAAAATAACTGGACCAGTAGCATAAAGGTCGAAATTGCTCAGGGTAAAGCCCTGGCGGATGCAGCCAAAGCGGCTAAGGTGCAGCACTTTGTTTATTCTTCTGTGGGCGGAGCCGAGCGTCAAACGGGCATTCCCCACTTTGACAGCAAGGGGGAAATTGAGCGCCATATTATTAAGATCGGGTTGCCTTATACTTTTATCCGCCCTGCTTATTTTATCGAAAACTTTTTAGCAACTGGCAGCTTTGCTTTTGTTAACTGGAGCCTGTTGTCCTGGGCACTGAAAAAAAATCGAAAGCTACAAATGGCCGCCGTTGATGATATTGGAGCCTTTGCCGCCTTGGTGTTTTCCCAGCCGAAACGCTACCTGGCTCAGGCTGTGGAACTGGCCGGTGATGAAAAAAGTTTTGCAGAAATCAAAGCTATTTACACCCAGGTGATGGGGAAAAAGCCGCGCTACCTGACACTGCCAAGCTGGCTATTTGCACCAATGAGCAAGGAGATGTCGACCATGTTTTCCTGGTTCAAGAAAGAAGGCTTCCAGGCGGATATCCCGACGATTAGGGCTGAACTGCCCCAACTTAAAGGCCTGCAACAGGCCTTGACAGAGATTATACAGCCTAGCTGACAGATGATGTTACCTGCTCTTTAGGCTGCCAGTTTGCTGACATTGTGGATCATGTGATTTGGTCGATCACATGATCCACAAATAAGCGAATATTTTGGGTTAAATATTTATGAGACTGATAGATGATGTACATATTACCAGCAGGCATTTCGTAGTCTGTCAGTATCAAGTTAAGCGATTTACTTTCCAGATAAGGCTTAACCAAAGGCAAAGGAACTCTGGCAATGCCCAATCCGGCCACCGCTGCCTTGATTAATAGATGATTAGCATCAGTGGCATACCGACCATTTACAGGAATATCTAATACCTGGTCGATATCTTTAAATTGCCAATTCTGATTTTGAAGTGTATTCCCCCATAAAATACAAAGATGTTGAGTCAATTCTCTGGGGTGTACTGGTTCACCATACTGAGTAAGATAGTCGGGACTAGCACAGCAAACACTTTGCTTGGGTCCGATTCGACGAGCAACCAAGTTGGAATCCTTCAGCACACCAGATCGAAAAGCGATGTCAATTCTCTCTTCTATCAGATCGACCTGATGATCTGTTACCTTCAGCTCAATTTTTACCTCTGGATACTTAGCAAGAAATTCGTTGATCCAAGGTTGAACATATAAGGTGGCGAAATCTAATGGAGAGGTAATCCGCAGGGTTCCTTTCGGTTGCTTTTGTGACTGGGTTACAACAAGGTTGGCCTCTTCAATTCCCATAAGATGCTGCTGGCATTGTTGGAAATAGAGCAATCCTTGATCAGTCAGTGACAGCTTTCTTGTGCTTCTATGCAATAACCTCACACCCAAACTATCTTCTAACTGCTGAACTTTGCGGCTGACCGTGGTGGACGGTATGCCGAGCAGCTTTCCTCCTCCAACAAAACTACCGGCTTCGACAACCTTAATGAATATATTAATTTCGTTGAAATCTACCATTTATTACCTCTAAATATGGGGTAAATAAACCCAATTATACCATCTACTCAATGAATGGGTAGTTATCTAAAATGTACTTATTCCAACGAAATCAGAGAGCAGATAATGAGCCGATTTATTCAAGAAATTCGTACTGGTTCAAATCATAGACCCATCGCCAGTTTTGTCTCCAGAGGCAATCTAACAGTATTGAATCCCTTTGTACTGTGGGATCACTTCGCTATTTCCGGTGCAGATAACACTGCTGGCTTTGGCTTCCATGGTCATTCAGGCGTGGCTACCATCAGCTACCCTCTGATTTCGAGTATAAAACATGAAGACACGGGTGGTCATACCGGCCACCTACTTTCAGGTGGCATACAGGTAATGTCGGCAGGTGGTGGCGTCTTGCATAAAGAAACCGTTTATCCCGATGCAGGTAAAGCGGAGGCATTTCAACTGTGGACCCTATTGCCAGCGGTACACTCGAGCCGAGACAATGCAATACTCGGTTCACGCCAAATAAGTAAGCTACAAATGCAATTGACTCATTAACTGCCAGTAATGGCATAACCAAAAGAGATATATAAAATGAATCACACAATTTTTACTCCAGAAAATTCAGCGATGTTATTGATTGATCATCAAGTTGGTACCATGGGTTGGGTTAAGTCTGCGGACTTGGAAGAGATTAAGAGACATACGATTGCATTAGCACGTGCAGCGAATGAAACGGACATGCCCTTGATTCTCACTTCGAGTATGGAGGATCAAGCCCAAGGACCGTTGTTCGAGGAACTTCAGAAAGCAGTACCAGAAGCATTTGAAAAACGCGTGCAGCGTGCGGGTGTTGTCGATGCGATGAAAGATCCTGATTTTGCGGCCGCAGTTAAAGCGACTGGACGTAAAAATCTGATCATTGCTGGTATTACTACTGACGTCTGTGTCGTTTATCCAGCCATTACGTCAGTGTTAGAAGGTTACAATGTGCAAGTCGTTGTTGACGGCTCTGGCTCTCCAAGCAAAATAGCGGATGATACGGCACTACGCCGCATGGAATCCCATGGTGTCACGCTCACCACGACCAATCAGTTGATAGCGGAACTCGCTCAGGACTGGAGTAGTGAGCACGGTCAGAAACTCATGCAGGTACTGTTTGAAGAAATTCTGTCTAAACTGCATGAATAATTTCACTCTATCTAAGAATGGCGTTGTGTTCACAACACCATTCTTAGAGTAAATCATTATTTAGACCCAAACTACCTCAAGATGCTTGGGTATATAATTACCCATTCTTCCTAATGTTCTATTGGCGCAAGTTGAAATGCCACATTAAATCTTTGTGCTAACCCTAAGCCTCAGATAGTTCAAATAACATCGGATTGATTAGCCGCTCCCATACATTTGTGAGAGGTTTATTTGGGAACTATTCTCTGACCATAAATGAAGAATTTTCCTATCTAAAATAATCAATTAGCTCTTATTGTCCTGCCTATAATAGGCCATGAAATTATGATACAGAGTTAAATAGGATGACAGTTTCCCGCCGGGAGTGGATGTGAATAAATTATTGTCTTTTGAAGCGCTATTCGTTCTTGATGCAATCGATCGCCGGGGAAGCTTTGCGGCAGCCTCAGAAGAGCTAAGTCGTGCACCATCATCTCTGAGTTATCAGGTGCAGAAAATAGAACAAGATCTGGATCTGGTGATCTTTGATCGTTCAGGTCATAAGGCGGCCTTTACCAAGGCTGGTCAATTATTACTAGAAAGAGGACGACAGCTACTTACCGCTGCTGATGAAATGATTTTTGAAGTCAACGCATTGGCCCATAGCTGGGAGCTAGAGATTACGATAGCGTATGATTGTTTGATTAAATTGGAGCATATGCTGCCACTGGTGGATGAACTTGCAAAGCAGAGCAAGACTCGTATTCGTTTTCAGGAAGAAACTCTTGCCGGGTGCTGGGAAGCGCTTACTCAAGATAGAGCTGATATATTGATTGCGCCTGCACCAAGTATTGTTCCCCCGGAAGTGAAAATTCAACCAATAGGTAAACTTGATATGATCTGGGTTGCCCACCCTGATCACCCTATTCATCAACATGAAAATCCTCTAGATCCTGTGATAAGGCAGCAATATCGTGGTATTGCCGTTGCTGATACAGCCAGAAATTTCCCGCCAGTCACCCACAACATACTCGATAAGCAACCATTACTTACGGTAAGCTCAATGCACGACAAGTTTGTTGCGCTAAAAGCCGGAATGGGTATTGCGACAATGTCGACCTGTTATGCTGAGAAAGCGATTAAAAGAGGTGAACTGGTGGTGATCGATGATGATTCTGTTTATGAGTTGAATATTGTACTGGCCTGGAACCGCAGCCGAATGGGTAAGGCGAAAACGTGGTGTATCCAGCATATCGAGAGATTGTGGAAAAAGCAGTTCAAGTAATGCGCAATCGGGACGAAAACGAGATAGCTTCCCACGCACGCTTTCACCGAAAGCAAGTATGAAGCGGAACTAGTCCAAAACCACCAAGTCTTGCGTAATGCTCGTTAGTAGGAGTTTGTGAGCGTTGCTGACTTAAAGGATCACTCCCCAGCACCAGATTAGTACTGGTATTGCAAATCAAGATGAACAGGATGCGAATGAGCAATCAATCTAAATGGAAAAGGGGCAAAACGGGTTAGTTCGCTCATGTACTTTTCTTCGAAGTGACAGATTACGTCTAACTTTCTCATTTTATCGGTATATACCCAAGCCACTGCAAGATGTGAGATTCAGAGCTTCCTATGGGAATTCAATTCGAACGAAATGTGTGTAGGAATGGCGATTCCTTTCAAAACTATAACCTAGCGTCTTTTCATCTTTTATCACTATCATCTTAATAATTATCAAAGTGATAGATCTTTATTAATTTGATAGGAAATTAATCCGTATTAAGAAGCATACTCATTTCGCACTTGTTTTCTCTCTATTTAGATAAATAACCTACCTTGACCTGATTCACACAATGCTCCTGACTTTCGACATGGGTCACGAATTTCCTTCTTCTTTATGCTGTTTTTAAAGTTTGGCGCAGTAGTTGCTCAATTGAGTTCAAAACGAGGTAACGAACGAATTGTTACTTTTACATCTGAGCCCTACGCATTGCACTAAATTGATGTGCTGGTTGTGTAAAACAAGAAAAATACAGCATCAAGGAGATTTATCATGGGAGACATCATGCGTCCCGTTCCGTTTGGCGAGCTACTCAACCGAGTTTTCAGTGAGTATAAAGAAAGCCAATCGATTTTTGGGATCCCATCGAAGCAGTTTTACCGCAAGGAAAACACCAAAAACTTAAAGGTTTGGGATGAGCACTATGAAACACCGGTAGGCCCAGCCGCCGGGCCTCATACGCAGCTGGCGCAAAACATCATCTGTTCCTGGCTGGCCGGTGGCCGTTTCATGGAGCTGAAAACCGTTCAGAAGCTGGATACGCTGGAAATTGCCAAGCCGTGTATTGATGCCGAAGATGAGTGCTTTAACACTGAATGGTCGACAGAGTTCACGCTTACCAAAGCCTATGATGAATATCTGAAAGCATGGATTGCGCTGCATTTGCTGGAGGAAGTGTTTGATCCCCGCACTGAAGGGGAAGAGAAGTCTTTCATCTTTAATATGAGTGTCGGCTACGATCTGGCTGGTATTCAGACTGCTCCGATGCAGGCGTATATCGACGATATGGTTGATTCCAGCAAGCATGAAAATTTCCATGCCTATATCGCTGAACTTAAAACCTTTATTGCTGATCCAGAATTTATTAAGACCTATGGTTTTGAGCATCGTTTAGAGCGTTTGCAACATTTGGCAGAATCTATTCCGGCTCAATTGACCCGTGGTGTAACGCTTTCTACCATGCACGGTTGCCCGCCAAATGAAATCGAAGCGATTTGTCGTTATATGATCGAAGACAAGGGTATTAATACCTTTGTGAAATTGAATCCGACGCTGTTGGGTTATGAGCGCGTGCGCGGCATTCTTGACAATGCCGGGTTTGATTACATTGCCTTGAGCGAAGAATCATTCGGCCATGATCTTCAGATTGAAGATGCCAAAGCCATGCTGCACCGTTTGGTTGATTCTGGCAAAGCCAGAGGCATTGGTTTTGGGGTGAAGCTGACTAATACCTTGGGTACGCTAAACCGTAAAGGGGTATTACCTGACAAAGAAATGTACATGTCAGGCCGTGCTCTGTTCCCGCTATCGATCAATGTGGCGCTGGAGCTGTCTCGTGAATTTAACGGCATGTTACCGATTTCTTACTCAGGTGGTGCCAGCAAATTCAACATTAAAGAGATTTTCGAAACCGGTATCCGTCCAATCACGATGGCAACAGATTTGCTTAAGCCGGGTGGTTATCTTCGTTTGGCTGATTGTGCAAAAGAGCTGGAAACAAGTAACGAATGGAACATGCAGCAAGTTGACCTAGTCAAACTTGAAGCATTAGCGGCGAAATCGCTGGTGGCAGATTACGCTCAGAAAGAGTGGCGTGGTCCTGAAGAGATCAGCGTGAAGAAAGCGATGCCACTCACAGACTGCTATGTTGCCCCTTGTGTGACAGCGTGTCCGATCAGTCAGGATATCCCTGAATACATTCGTATGATGGGCCAGCACCAGTACACAGAAGCATTGGAAGTGATTTATTCGCGCAATGCGCTGCCAGCTATTACCGGTCATATTTGTGACCACCAGTGTCAATACAACTGTACCCGTCGTGACTACGAAGGTGCATTGAACATTCGTGAAATGAAGAAAGTTGCATTGGCAAAAGGGTGGGAAGGTTATAAAGCAAAATGGCATGAGCCGGATTTAAACCGTGAAAAGCATCCTGTTGCGGTGATCGGTGCTGGCCCTGCTGGTCTGTCTGCCGCTTACTTCATGGCGCGTGCGGGTCATCCTGTAACTGTGTTTGAGAAAGAACATAACGCAGGCGGTGTGGTTAAAAATATCATTCCTCAGTTCCGTATTCCGGCTGAAGTGATCCAGCATGATATTGATTTTGTTAAAGCGCATGGCGTTAATATCGAATATGGCTGCAATCCGCACCTGACCGTCAATACGCTAAAATCCAGCGGCTATAAGTATATCTGCCTGGGTATAGGTGCAGATAAAGGCAACCCAATCTCACTGTCTGGTGACAACACGCAAGTCTTTAAATCATTAGAGTTTTTGCGCAGCTTCAACGACGGTGAAAAGCTTGAGTTGGGTAAACATGTTGCTGTTGTCGGTGCCGGTAATACCGCGATGGACAGTGCCCGCGCAGCATTGAAAGTTGATGGCGTGGAAAAAGTCACCATCATATATCGCCGTACGATTGCTGAAATGCCAGCATACAAAGAAGAGTATGAAGAAGCGGTTGAAGATGGCGTGCAGTTCATGTTCCTGACCAATCCGGAGCAGTTCGATGCAGACGGTAAACTGACTGCTCGCGTGATGGAATTAGGTGAGCCTGATGAAAAAGGACGTCGTCGTCCGGTCGCAACAGATAAGACTGTGGAATTGCAGGTTGATGCCTTAATCACTGCGGTGGGTGAGCAAAGTAACCGTGATGTACTGACTCGCATCGGTGTCCCGATGGGTGAAGATGGCTGGCCTGCAGTTGATAGCGAAACGTGTGAAACCACGGTTGAGAACGTGTTCCTGATGGGGGATGCCAATACCGGTCCATCATCAATCGTGTCGGCTATCTCTGGTGGTCGTAAAGCGGCAACGACGATTCTGGCTCGCGAAGCACAGAGCGAAGAAGAAAATGAAGTGAAATCTGAGGTTCATGCAGATGATGTTTACGCTCGTAAAGGGGATATTCAGGTCAAACTGATTGCCGCTAACGAACTTGAAGCAGCAGACCATGATGTGTTCGTTGAACAAGAAGCAAAACGTTGTCTGGAATGTTCATACATATGTAGCAAGTGTGTGGATGTGTGTCCTAACCGCGCCAATATCTCACTGCCAATTCCTGGCTTTAAAGATCAATATCAGACGCTGCATATTGACGCTTACTGTAATGAATGTGGCAACTGTGCGCAGTTCTGCCCATGGGATAGCAAGCCTTATAAAGATAAATTCACCCTGTACAACCTGCGCGGTGACTTTACTAATAGCACCAACGCCGGCTTCTACATCGAAGGGTCTGAGGTGCTAGTGCGCAGTCAAGGCGAAATTTATACCTTTAGTATTAACGAACAAAGTGAACTTGATATGCCAGAGGCGTTGGCCGATGAGGCAACCATCATCAGCTATGTGCATGCAAACCATAGCTACCTTCTTGGCAAAGTGGATGTTTAGGTGAGGAGTAAGGGAATGTTATTACTTAAAAATGCAACGGCCGTGCAGTTCGAACCCGCTTTCATTAAAGAAGGGGTTGATATCGCGATTAATGGCAGCACGATTGTAGAAGTTGGTGCAAACCTGGCGGCGAAGTACCCTGATGCTATCGCTAAAGATATGAAGGGTAAATTAGTCATGCCGGGTATTGTGTGTTCACACAATCACTTCTATTCAGGCCTGGCTCGCGGTGTGATGGCTGACATTAAGCCAAGCCCTGACTTCATCTCGATTCTGAAGAATCTGTGGTGGCGAATGGACCGCGCCTTAGATGAAGAAGCGGTGTATTACAGCGGCTTAATTTGTTCACTGGAAGCGATCAAAAACGGTTGTACATCGGTGATTGATCACCATGCATCGCCAAACTACATTGCAGGTTCATTGAATACGTTGCGTAAAGGCTTCTTAAAAGCAGGGTTGCGTGGCATGACCTGTTATGAAACCACCGACCGCAATGGCGGTATGAAAGAGATGGCGGCCGGGGTTGAAGAGAACATTGCGTTTGCTCAGCTGATCGACAGTGCCAAGGCCCGAGGTGACGAACCTTATCTGGTTGAGTCTCACATCGGTGCTCATGCACCGTTTACCGTGACCAATGATGGTTTGTCGATGATGGCGGAAGCTGTGCAGGCAACCGGACGCGGTATTCATGTACATGTTGCTGAAGATAGATATGACGTTACTCATAGTCATCATCATTATAGCCAGGACATCGTTGAGCGCTTAGACAGCTTTGGTCTGATCAACAATAAAACCTTACTGGCGCACGGTTTGTTCTTATCGGATCGCGATATTGACATCCTTAACGCAAAAGATGGTTTCTTAGTCCATAACGCCCGTTCAAATATGAACAACAACGTAGGCTATAACCATAAACTGACACGCTTTAAGAATGTGGCTCTGGGTACTGATGGTATCGGTGCGGATATGTTTGAAGAGATGAAATTTGCCTTCTTCAAGCACCGTGACGCAGGCGGTCCGTTATGGCCAGATAGTTTCTTACGTAACCTGTGGAACGGTAATGAAATATTGGCGCGTAACTTCGGGGCGAAATTCGGTCGCTTAGAGGCAGGCAATAAGGCAGATCTCACGATTCTGGATTATACCAGCCCAACGCCGTTTGTTGCCGATAACCTGCCGGGTCATATTGCCTTTGGTATGAATGCCGGCAACGTCAATAGCGTAATGGTTGAAGGTCGCTTTGTGTTAGAAGATCGCGCCTTCCCATTCGATATTGCGCCAATCTATGCCGAAGCAAGCAAAGTCGCGCAGCGTTTATGGAAAACGATGGATCAATTAAACTAATGTGAGATCCCGATATGGAAACGGTCAATACTAAATTCAAGTGGGCAGAAGCCACAGGAAATGCAAAGTATATTGCCGATCGCCATTTCGAGGGACTATTAGAAGGGCGGTTCTACCGCTCTTCTTGCCCGAGAGGCGTGATCAAATCCGTACATATACCGGCGTTACCCGAAGGTTATTATCTGTTTGGTGCCAAAGATGTTCCCGGGCAAAATGTGCTGCCAATCGTCGAGATTGATTGGCCAGCCTTTGCTGAGGATGAAGTTCGTTATGTGGGTCAGGTGGTCTTTTTGCTGGTCGGTGAAAACCCCGATGTGCTTGAACAACTGCTCCAGCAAATATCCATCGAATATCAACCGCTGACACCAGCTTATACAGTTGCTCAGTCACAAGCGATGATTGATGGTCCGATCCATTGCACAAATAATATTCTTGATACCCATGTGTTAACTAAAGGAGATATCGACGCAGGATTTGCCCAAGCAGTTACCATTATTGAAGAAACCTGCAGTACCGGTTATCAGGAACATATTTACCTCGAAACGCAGGGTGTGGTTGGCTATCCCAAAGATGGCAAAATAGTGATCGAAGGCTCGATGCAATGCCCCTTCTATGTCCATCACTGTATGGCAGTGGTG
The DNA here is from genome assembly GCF_050337085.1 of Photobacterium sagamiensis. Classification (NCBI taxonomy): domain Bacteria; kingdom Pseudomonadati; phylum Pseudomonadota; class Gammaproteobacteria; order Vibrionales; family Vibrionaceae; genus Photobacterium; species Photobacterium sagamiensis. Next base: position 220,277 of record NZ_JAKJSP010000013.1, read on the forward strand.
CTCGGTCACGATCATGTGCGAGCGATCCAGTGTCCTACTGGTGGCGGATTCGGTGGTAAAGAAGATTATCCGGATGTGCTGGCAGGTCCGCTGGCGGTTGCGGTAGAAAAATTGCAGCGTCCGGTACGTATCGTGCTTGAACGCAGTGAAGATATTGCCTTCACCTCGAAGCGTCATCCCGCCGAGTTCCGTTATCGCACCGGAATTGACAAACACGGTAAGATTGTCGCGATGGATATCCAGTTTGATGTCAATTCAGGAGCCTATCTGAGCCTGTCTGGCATCGTACTGCAGCGATCAATCACAACTGCTACCAATGTCTATGATATTCCGAATGTTCGCGTTGAAGGCCATGCTTGGGTAACAAATACTGTCCCGACCGGTGCATTCCGTGGCTTTGGCTCCCCGCAAACCTGCTTCTGTATGGAAACCCACATCAACCATGTTGCTAAGCGTTTAGAGCAAGATCCGGTTGAATTTAAACAGCGTCATCTCTTGACCACGGAATCTACCACCTTAACAGGTGCTGCGATCTTCGGCGATCTGGTGTTAGAGAAAATGTTGGAGCGGGCACTTTGCCTGTCGGATTATCGTAACAAGATCGATGAAATTGCGGCTCAGCCGGCAGATAGTATGAAGCGTAAAGGTATTGGTCTGGCAATCTTCCAGCATGGCTGTGGTTTTGCCGGTGACTTGGAAGATACGTTAGTTCGAGCGAAGGTTCGCCTGATCAAGTTAGCCAATGGTCAGCTGCAAATTCTGGCGTCGAACACCGATATTGGTCAGGGGCTAAGCCTGACATTCTGTAAAATTGTTGCTGAAACCCTCAATAAGCCGCTAGATGATATTCACTTAGCGGTTCCTGATACTGGCATTGTCCCTGATTCTGGCCCGACCGTGGCTTCCCGATCTATTTTGATCGTGGGTTATTTGTTAGAGAAAGCGGCGCAAAAACTGCAATCTCGATGGATTGATGGCGAGTATCAGGAAATCGAGGAGACCTACCGTAAACCTGACTATCACGTTTGGGATCAGAACACCTATCAAGGCAATGCCTATCAAGCAGTCAGTTATGGCATTAACGTGGTGGAAGTGGAAGTTGATATGGCGACGGGTGAATCGGCTATTATCGGCGCCTCGGCAGTCTATGACATTGGTAAAGCCATTGATGAGCGGGTATTTAAAGGCCAGATTGATGGCGGATTAGTACAAGCTCTGGGTTACGGTAGTTGCGAGAAAATGGAACTGAACGCTGATGGCATGTTTGCTCAGAAAACCATGGCAGATTACGTGATCCCGACCGCGCTTGATGTACCGATGATCAACAGTGAGCTGGTGGATAACCCTTATCCGTACGGGCCTAATGGCGCGAAAGGTGGTGGTGAACTGACTCATAATGGCGGAGCTGCAGCTTTTGCTGCTGCGGTTGAATCTGCTATTGGCAAACCGTTGTCTTCAATTCCGGTGACACCAGAAAAAGTGTGCGAAGCACTGTATGGCGATGAGCATGGAGAGCAGTATGAAAATTGAGTTTGTTCTGAATGGCGAACACGTCTCTGTGGATGTTGATCCAATGCAATCGCTATTGGTTACGTTACGGAGTAACCTTGTTAAGACGGCCACCAAAGAAGGCTGCGGAGAAGGTGAATGCGGCGCCTGTTCCGTGTTGTTTAATGAGCGGATGGTGAATGCCTGTATGTTTCCGACAGCACAGGCTGAAGGAGCGAACATCATGACATTGGAAGGTCTGAAACAGACCGAGAAAGGCCAGTGTGTGATTGATGCGTTACTTGAAGCCAAAGGCGTTCAGTGCGGTTTTTGCACCCCGGGAATGGTACTGGCGCTTTATGCTTTACTGGAGCAAAACAGTAATCCGAACGAGAGTGAAATACGTACTGCAATTTCCGGGAACCTGTGCCGTTGTACCGGATACGGTATGATTATCGATGCGGCCCGTATTGCAGCAACGAAAGGAGAAGGATTATGGTAGCGGTTTATCGTCCTGATACTTTAGCGCAGGCTCTTGATTGGATAGCTGTGGGCAAGCATACCTTATTTTCTGGCGGTACTGATTTGATGGTCCAACATTCGGTACGGTCGGGTCTGACACCTGTTTTTGAGCAGGATGTCGTGTTCCTTGATGCGATTGAAGAGCTGAAGCAGATCACTCTGACAGAAAAAGGGCTATGCATTGGCGCAGAATGCAGCCTGGCTGATATCGAACAGGATCCCCTGGTGCCGGATATCTTGCGTCAGGGTGTGGCGAATATTGCTGCGCCGGCATTACGGAACAGGGCAACCATGGCGGGGAACATTTGCAATGCGTCGCCTGCTGCGGACTCTTTGCCGGCGCTATACCTGTTTGATGCGACAGTGGTTTTGTCTTCACTGCGTGGCCAGCGTGAAATGGCAATTGCCGATTTCATTACCGGTCCGGGTAAAACACAGTTACAAGACGATGAAATTTTAAGCCATATCATCGTTCCGAAGTCCGATTTACCGATAGTTTTCTATCACAAGGTCGGAACCCGGGCGGCGAATGCCTTAACTAAACTGTCGGTAGCAGGTCTTGCCAAAGTGGTTGACGGGCAGGTTGTCGACTGGCGTGCCGCCTTTGGCGCGGTGGGACCTAAAGTGGTGAGAAGCAGCGAGTTGGAGCAATTGATAATTGGTCAGCCTGCTTCGATGCTTGGTGAGCCGTTGTTCGTGGGTAACATTCTGGAGCAGTACAGCAAAATCATTCGCCCGATTGATGATCAGCGTTCAACCGCTCTGTATCGCCACCGTACTTCCCTCAATCTATTGCAGCGCTGGTTAACACAAGTCAGCACTGCGTAGTTATACTCCTTGTCTCTTATTTTGTTGTTTGGTTTTGGGTATTAATTTTAATTAATACCCTTTTTTGTATCTGTTGTTTTTTATGCCATTACTTCATCACAGCAGTTTTGACACTATTCCTATCACACACTATCAGCACTATCACTATCAATTTGATAGAGAAGTTATTATTTTGATAGGGAATAATAGGGTATTGATAATTGATCCTATTTACCGCCATATTCTGCAATCTGGCCAAGTTGTTATGTCGTTTCTTAAGCTTGATCTAGCTCTCAAATCACTCCTGAATTCTGACCACGCTCACGAATATCATCTCTTATTTCGGGCTTTTTCAAGTTTGGCTTAATAGTTGCCTTTTTACCTTTCAAATACGATGGGTTTTAGTAAGACATTGAAACTTTCACCTATTTATCACTACTTATTCAGATTGATATGAAAATTTTAACAATAATCAGAATTCAATGAAGGTAAGAAAAATGATTGAACACTACTTGAAGCCTGACTCTACCGTGCAAGCAATCGAATTGATGCAGCAGCACCTTGGTGCTGCGACCTATTTTGCCGGAGGATCAAAACTAAACGCCGCGCCAACAAAAACAGAGAAAACAGTCGCTATTTCTCTTGAGAATCTGGCGCTGGATAGCATTGAGCAACAGGGTGAAGCACTTCACATTGGTGCGATGTGCCGTCTCCAGACCATGATCGATAGTGAGCTAATGCCAGTTGCCTTAAAACAAGCGGCGGCTTTTATTTATTCTCGTCATGTGCGTAATCAAGCCACCATCGGTGGTGAAATTGCAGCAGTACAGGATGAAGCATTATTGCTACCAAGCTTAATCGCACTGAAAGCCAAACTAGAATTGGCTGAATCCGGTGAAATGGATATTGAAGAGTATATTGCCAGCGATAAGCAGGGATTAATTACTAAAGTGATTATCCCGAACGTTAACTTAATGTGTCTGGGTTATAACATTGCTCGCTCGGCAGCGGGACTTTCCATTGTAACGGCTGCTGTATCGGTAGAGAAAACCGGAGAGAAGATTATTGCGCTGGAGGGCGTCGGCCCGACACCTGTTCGTTTACGTGATGTTGAGAGTCAGGATTTAAAAGGCGAGTTACTGGAACAAGCTGTTGCAGATGCTATCTATCCTGAGGCCGATATAAGAGGAAGTGTGGAATACAAGCGTTATATCGCAGGTGTTGTTGTTACTGATTTACTTGCTGAATGTCAGCATTTGGCAGAGGAGGCGTAATCATGACTATCACCTTTACTCTTAATAATCGCTCTCAGGAACTTAGCTGTAAAGCGGGTGAAAATGTACAGAAAGTGTTGCACGGTTTGGGGCTGCACTCAGTACGAAACAGTGATGACGGTTTTGGCTTTGCCGGCTCTGACGTTATTTTACTTAACGGCAAACTTGTCAATGCGTCTTTGCTAATCGCTGCACAATTAGAAGGTGCGGAAGTGAAAACGGCTGAATCACTCAGCACGCACAACAAATTGGGCGTCGTCCAGCAGGCAATGATCGATGTCGGTGTTGTACAGTCGGGTTATAACGATCCTGCGGCAGCCTTGATCTTAACCGAGTTGCTTGAGCGCATTGTGATGCCGACCCGTGAGGAGATCGATGATGCGCTCTCCGGTTTATTCAGCCGCGATGCCGGTTATCAGCAGTTCTACCAAGTGGTGGAGTTGGCGGTGAAGCGTAAAAATGCGCCTGAGTATACAGAAGAAGTAGCGCCAGAATTTTGTGATGAACTGGACGTGATCGGCAAAGTGAGCCCGAAAGATGATTCAGTGAAAATGGTTCAGGCCAAGCCTTGTTATGTAGAAGATCGCATTCCGGCGGATGCCTGTGTCCTTAAGGTGCTGCGCAGCCCGCATCCACATGCGTGGATCAAACGTTTAGACGTGAGTAAAGCTGAGGCGCTGGAAGGGGTTGTCTACATCATCACCCATGAAAACTGTCCGGATATTCCTTACACTCCGGGCGGCCAGACAGGCCCTGAGCCGTCACCGCTTGACCGCCGTATGTTCTGTCAGAAACTGCGTCATGTGGGTGACCGTGTCGCCGCCGTGGTTGCTGAAAGTGTTGAAATTGCAGAAGCCGCGCTGAAACTGATTGACGTTGAATATGACGTGCTTAAGCCGGTGATGAGTATTGACGAAGCACAAGCTGCCGATGCGCCGATCATTCACAACGAGCCGATTGAGTATCTAGCGGGTGCGCCTGCTGATTTAGATGAGCAGAACAAAAACGCCGATCCGCGAGAAGGCAAGCTGATTGTTAACTTCCCGATCGGCTGTGAGCCGCGCAAGAATATTGCTGCTGCCGTTCAGGGCCAGATCGGTGATATCGACCAGGGATTTGCAGAAGCAGACGTGATCTTAGAGCGCACTTACGAATCTAAGCAAGCGCAGCAGGCACCGACAGAAATGCACATCTGTTATGCCTACATGGATGGTAATCGCGTTGTTATGCACGCTTCAACACAGGTGCCGTTCCACGTTCGCCGTCAGGTAGCGAAGATCCTGGATATCAAACAGAACCGTGTGCATGTGGTTAAAGAGCGTGTCGGCGGGGGCTTTGGTTCCAAGCAGGACATCCTGGTTGAAGACTTAACCGCGTTTGCTACCTTCACAACCGGCCGTCCGGTATATCTGCACTACACCCGAGAAGAAGAGTTCACAGCGTGTTCAACTCGCCACGTTGCGAAGGTGAACCTGAAAGTGGGGATGAAAAAAGACGGTACGCTGACGGCGATTGACATGGATTTCCTGGCCAATACCGGTCCTTATGGTAACCATGCCCTAACCGTACCTTCAAATGGTCCTGCGCTGTCACTGCCGCTTTACCCGATTGATAACGTGCGCTTTAAGGTCACGACGTATTATTCAAATATCTGTCCGACCGGTGCCTACCAGGGCTACGGCGCACCAAAAGGCGTGTTTGCGTTAACCATGATGCTGGCTGAACTGGCCGAAGAGCTGGATATGGATCTGCTCGATATTATCGAGAAGAACCGTGTTCACGAAGGTGATGCGCTGAAGATCAAAGCTGCGGTGGGTGAGGGTGACCTTCCTGCAGAGCCGCCTCGCGTTCTTTCTTGTGCGCTCGACGAAGTGTTGCGTCAGGGACGTGAAGAGTTCGGTTGGGATCTGCCAAAAGAAGACTTAGGTACAGACTGGACCGTAGGCCGTGGTGTTGCCATTATCCAGCAAAAATCAGGGATCCCTGATATTGACCAGGCAAACTGTAAGGCCAAACTAGCCTCTGACGGTACCTTGATCGTCCACTCTGGCGGTGCCGATATCGGTACAGGTCTGGATCTTGTGGTGGGCAAAATTGCTGCCGAAACGCTGAAGATGCCGTTAGAAGAAATCACGGTGATCTCGGGCGATACCGACCACTGTCCGTTTGATAAGGGCGCTTATGCTTCTTCCGGTACCTGCTTCTCTGGTAATGCAGCGAAGAAAGCAGCGGAAGCAATGCGCGAGCGTATCTTGATGTGCGGTGCCGAAATGCTGGGCGAAGAGGTTGCTGATGTGAAACTGGTCTTCCCTGCAACGGTAGAAGGCAAAGACGGCAAGCAAGTAACCTACGGTGATATTGCTCACCAAGCTGAAGGCGGTAAGGGCTGGGGCCAGTTGCTGACTAGTGGCAGCTTCATCACCTCTGATTTTGCCTTCCCATATGGTGCAAACTTCGCTGAAGTAGCGGTCAATACCCGTACCGGTGAGATCAAACTCAACAAGTTCCATGCCCTGCTTGACTGTGGTACGCCAATCAACCCTGATTTGGCATTAGGCCAGATCTACGGTGCCAGCATGCGTGCCATTGGCCACAGTATGTGCGAAGAGCTGATGTACGACGAAAATGGGGTGCCGCTGAACACGGATCTGAAGAGCTACGGCGCACCGATGATCGGCGATATTCCACGTGACTTCCGTGCGGCACTGGTGCCAAGTGACGATCCTGTCGGCCCGTTTGGTGCCAAGTCAATCTCTGAAATTGGTGTTAACGGTGCCGCTCCGGCCATTGCTACCGCGATTCATGATGCCTGCGGGGTGTGGATCCGAGAATGGAACTTCACACCAGAGAAGGTACTGCGCGGACTGAACAAGCTGTAACTTTGAAATATGAACAAGCTGTAACTTTGCAACAATATGTCGCGAGTGAGCTGTAATAGCTTGGCTAGGAAATAGTAAAAGAAGTAATTACGAGGGGATCAAACCCATATTTGGCCGCAACTGGCTAAGTATGGCTCCCCTTAGTGGGTAAACCTGGCTAGGTTATCACTTTTGTACTCGTCCAATCTTTCCACGGACCTGAAGCAATCTCAAAGCTGAGTTGCACTTGTCCAAGGATCTACAAGAAACGGATGGTATTACAATGAAACTCTTTTATAACGTTGAAGACAAACCGCCTGTCGGCGCCTCTATCTTACTGGCTTTGCAGCATATGCTGGCAGCCATGGGGGCGATAATCGCTGTACCGCTAGTTGTAGGAAGTGCAATTGGTCTGCCTACAGACCAAATGGTTATTTTAGTTAATGCAGCACTGATGGTGTCAGGTATTGTTACCATCGTTCAGTGTAAGGGAATAGGGCCGGTAGGTATCCGTCTTCCCGTTGTAATGGGCACCAGTTTTACCTTCGTTGCTATCTCTATCTCTATCGGTTTAGATGCCGGAGTGTCAGGCATCTTCGGTGCGTCGCTGGTCGGCTCGCTGGTGATGATTATTGGCAGCCGCTTTATGCCGCAAATTCGTAAACTATTCCCACCTGTCGTGACCGGAACCGTGGTGGTTTTGATTGGTCTGACTATCCTCCCAGTTTCTGTTGACTGGTTCGCCGGTGGCTTTGTCGGCCAGGAACAATATGGTCAGCTAAGCAATCTGCTGCTTGGTCTGCTGGTTCTGGTTGTGGTTATTGTGTTATCCATGTTTGGTAAAGGCATTGTCTCGGCGGCAGCTATCGTAATAGGTATGGCCGTCGGTTATGTTGTGGCAATTTTTATGGGGGTGGTCGATTTTGCTCCTGTAAAAGATGCCCAGCTGTTTGCGCTGCCTGAAGTAATGCCTTTTGGCATATCCTTCACCGTAAGCGGTATTATCGGTATGTCGATTGCCTATCTGGTCACCATCATGGAGTCGACGGGTGACTTTTTGGCATTGAGTGATGCGACTCGTACCAAACTGACAGGTAAGAAATTGTCGAAAGGGATCTTGTGTGATGGTCTCGGCAGTTCACTGGCGTCGATGCTAGGCGCAACGCCTTTCTCTTCGTTCAGCCAGAACGTCGGTATCGTTTCGATCACCGGTGTGGCCAGCCGCCACGTAGTTGCTCTAACGGGCTTCATTATGGTGCTGGCAGGCCTGTTCCCTAAACTGGGCGGATTGGTGGTTACTATTCCTTCTCCTGTACTGGGCGGTGCCGGACTGGTGATGTTCGCGATGATCATCTCTGCGGGTATCGGCATCTTGGCACGTATTAACTTTACCAAACGTAACATGCTGATCATCGCTGTAGGTGTGGCATCCGGTATGGCTGTGACCGTGCGTCCTGAAATCCTCAATTACCTGCCTAACTCGCTTAAGGTGATTTTAGGCTCAGGGATCACCACAGGCTCTCTGGTTGCGCTAGCCATGAACAGTTTCTTGCCGGTCAATCAGGCAGATGAAGCGGAAAGTGCCCAAGAGAAAAAAGAAGCACTGGAAGAGCAGATCAAAGAGTGTGAAGCCTGCAACCAGGCTCTGGCTGAAGAGCTGGCAATGGAAAAACCTGAGCAGGTCAGTTAAGAGTAGAACAGCAAGTTTCAATAAACTTTATAAAACATAAAGACTTAGCGCTATGCGGTAGCAAATTAACCATAAACCAATATAGAATACGCGGTTAACTCCGTACAGTGCTAAGCAAGAACCAAAAGAATAAAATCAGAGGTTATAATGGAACATTCTCAATCAATTAAAGCAATTCGTGCGTCAATACTAGATATTGCGAGAGTTGTCGATAAGCCGGAAGACATTGAACAAAATCTTCGGTATATCGATGATGGATTAATGCTTATAGCCAATGGCCGCATTGAGTGGGTCGGCACCTGGCAAGAAGGTAAAGATAAGGTGCCGGATTCGGTTCGTATCCGCAGTTATCCCGGCAAGATCCTGATGCCTGGCTTTATCGATACCCATATTCATTACCCGCAAGCCGAAATGGTGGGTGCTTATGGTGAGCAATTGCTGGAATGGCTCAACAATTACACCTTCCCGACAGAAGCGCGTTACAAAGATAAAGATTATGCGCGCGAAATGTCTGCGTTCTTTATGAAGCAGCTGCTGCGTAACGGAACAACAACGGCATTAGTCTTCGGTACGGTGCATCCGGAATCAGTCGATGCGTTATTTGAGGCCGCAGAAAACATTAATATGCGAATTATTGCCGGTAAGGTGATGATGGATCGCAATGCGCCTGATTATCTGCTTGATACCCCAGAAACCAGTTATAACCAGACCAAAGAGCTGATTGAAAAGTGGCATAAACGTGGGCGTCTGTTGTATGCGATAACGCCGCGATTCGCGCCGACGTCTACGCCCGAGCAGTTAGCAATGGCTGGCAAATTGAAGCAAGAGTATCCGGATACTTATCTTCACACCCATTTATGCGAAAACAAAAATGAAATCGAATGGGTCAAAGAGTTATTCCCCGAGCAGGATGGTTATTTAGACGTATATCATCAGCATGGACTTACTGGTCCAAAGAGTGTGTTTGCGCACTGTATTCACCTCGAAGACAAAGAGTGGGATTGTCTGCATGACACCGATTCTGCTATCGCCTTCTGCCCGACCTCTAACCTGTATCTCGGCAGCGGTTTGTTCAAACTTCAGGATGCCTGGAAGAAGAAAGTCAAAGTCGGTATGGGGACAGACATTGGTGCGGGTACCACGTTCAGTATGCTGCAAACCCTCAACGAAGCTTACAAAGTGATGCAGCTACAACAGCATCGATTGTCTGCCTATGAAGCCTTTTATTTAGCGACGTTGGGCGGAGCTAAATCCTTATCCCTTGATCATCTGATTGGTAACTTTGATATCGGCAAAGAGGCTGATTTTGTGGTTATTGATCCTTGCTCCACGCCACTCCAGCAGCTTCGCTACGACAGCTCAAAAGATCTGGCCGAAGAATTGTTTGTATTAATGACACTGGGCGATGATCGCAGTATCTACCGCACCTATGTCGATGGACGCTTGGTTTATGAGCGCGGTTAAATGACTCATTAAGTCAAAAAAACATTGTTGAGAGGAAGCTCAACAGAATATTTGTGATTAACAGTGATGAGCGAGTAAGTCGCAGTGGGCGAATATTACGTCTTACACGGCTTCTGGCTCCAAATGACAAAGGAACTATCATCATGTCTGATAACAGTACGTTACAATCCGAACAACCCAGCGAAGGTATAGCGGATACAGTAAGTGAAAGTAAATTAGATTCATATTTTTCTATTACAGAACGAGGCAGTTCTGTTCGTCAGGAGCTGGTTGCAGGGCTGACCACATTCCTGGCTATGGTCTACTCAGTGATTGTTGTACCAAGTATGTTAGGTGTCGCAGGTTTTAACCCGGGGGCGGTATTTATCGCCACGTGTTTAATCGCGGCATTTGGTTCGTTGCTTATGGGGCTTTGGGCTAAATTGCCAATGGCGATTGGCTGTGCGATTTCATTAACGGCTTTTACTGCGTTTAGTTTAGTGCTCGGGCAGGGGATCAGTATTCCTGTGGCCTTGGGGGCAGTATTCCTGATGGGTGTCGTGTTTACCGTCATTACCGTTACCGGTGTTCGCCAGTGGATTTTGACCAACTTGCCTGTTGGTATCGCCCACGGTACCGGTATTGGTATCGGATTGTTTCTGCTATTGATTGCTGCCAATAGTGTTGGACTGGTTATTAAAAACCCGTTTGACGGATTGCCAGTGACACTGGGTGAATTTACTTCTTTACCTGTGTTGATGTCATTGATTGGTCTGGCAGCTATCTTTGGTTTAGAGCGTCGTCGGGTTCCTGGCGGTATCTTGCTGGTGATTGTAGCGGTTTCTGTTTTTGGCTTGATCTTTGACCCGAATGTCACGTACCAAGGGTTATTTGCCATGCCATCATTTGGTGCGGAAGGTGAGTCGTTACTTGGTACTATGGATATTATGGGTGCGTTAAACCCGATTGTTATTCCGAGTGTACTGGCACTGGTTATGACAGCGATATTCGATGCCACAGGAACCATTCGTGCTGTTGCCGGACAGGCTAACCTGCTTGATAAAGACGGACAAATCATTAACGGTGGTAAAGCTCTGACAGCCGATTCCGTCAGCAGTATCTTTGCGGGCTTTGTTGGTGGTGCACCCGCGGCTGTTTATATTGAATCAGCGGCAGGTACCGCAGCAGGCGGTAAGACCGGCCTGACTGCCACCGTCGTCGGTGGCTTATTCTTGCTGATGATTTTCTTGTCACCGCTCAGTTACCTTGTTCCGGCTTACGCAACAGCACCTGCACTGATGTATGTTGGTTTGCTGATGCTCAGTAATGTCGCTAAGCTGGATATGAATGATTCTGTAGATGCTATGTCTGGCATGGTGTGTGCGGTATTTATTGTACTAACCTGCAATATCGTAACCGGTATTATGCTTGGCTTTAGTTGTCTGGTTATCGGCCGTGTTATTTCGGGTGAATGGAAGCGCCTGAATATCGGTACGGTGCTAATCGCAGCGGCTCTAGTCGCCTTCTATGCCGGAGGATGGGCAATTTAATCCAGAACGGATGACATATTGCAATAAAGAGCACTGATTTATCAGTGCTCTTTTTTTTTGGGGAGGGGAGATAAATAAAATTTGTAATTGTAGCGATGGTAGTATCACGTCATCCACTTAGCAGGCCTAGACATCGTTAATAGCGACGTACTGCTAACCAATTAACTTGTTGAATTTAGGTAACTTGATGTTGTTTGGGGATATATGTTTCAATGCAGCCTTTATTTGGAAACTGTCTTGTTTTTATATGAATAACATTAAGTACAACAACTGGAGAACCAGTGACTTAAAAACAGATAGTAGAATTCAGCGCTAAAAAAGGAAGCACTCTTCATGTCATTAATGATACCCATGGTGATTTTTATGCAGCAGCGATTGGCCGAAGCGATGGACCCTGACGCCGCTGCTGACATGCAGGCTTACATGAAAACGGAACAGCCATTCTATGGCGTCAAAACACCTCAGCGACGCTTGATTTTCAAGCAAGCAAGGGAGCATACAATCGTATCTGATTTTACCCAGTATCGTCGGCTGGTCTTGTGGTTATGGTCTGGTGTTTATCGTGAAGAGCTCTATCTGGCGATGGATGTGGCGGAATATTACAAAGAATTTCGCACTGAAGAAGCCTTTGCGATTTATGAAGAAATGCTTCAAAGCGCTGATAATTGGGACACAGTGGATAAACTCTCTTCCAACTTAATTGGCGAGCTGGTCAGAACACACCGGGCATTTGAAGCGAAGCTCATCGAGTGGCGACAGTCTGACAATATGTGGTTCAGACGAGCATCGTTACTTGCTCACTTGAAGCATAAGAGTGAAACCAATCTTCCATTACTGGAAGAAACCATTCTGATGCTGGCACATGAGAAAGAGTTCTTTATTCGCAAAGCCATTGGTTGGGTATTGCGGGAATATTCGAAAACTGATCCTGAGTATGTTTCTCAATTTGTCGCTACACACAGTGATCAGTTATCAGCTCTGAGTCAGAAAGAAGCGTTAAAAGTGATTAATAAAGCGTAAAAAATAAGAAGGCCATCATGGATGGCCTTAGTCATTATCTCGACTGATATCGTTAGAAGTACAGACGAATCACTGATTCAGCAACACAGCCCGGACGGCGGCAGCCTTCAATTTCCACTGAAATTTCCTGAACAATTTCCAAACCACGTTTAATAGGTGTGACAGACTGAATTTTGGTACGTGCACGCACCCGGTTACCTTCTTTTACCGGGTACGGAAAGCGTACCTGGTTCAAACCGTAGTTCACCGTCATTTTAGCGGTTGGGAACTTGGTATTGTCCGGATCAACACTGTCAGTTAGTACAGATAACAGAGACAGTGTTAAGAAGCCGTGTGCAATCGTGGTTTTAAACGGAGACTCAGCTGCAGAGCGTTCCGGATCCGTATGGATCCACTGATGGTCTTCCGTTACATCCGCAAAGCGGTTAATACGAGACTGATCGACAGTTAACCAGTCGCCGACATGAATCTCTTCGCCTAGGGTAGCCGTTAATTCATCAACAATTTTGGCTGCTTCAGGGTGAAGTTGGATAGGTGCAGGCTCTGGAATAACCTCGCCATTAGCTGCGACTTTGTGTTCTTTTACCCAAGAGGCTAATTGGCTGTTATTAGCCATGCTTAGGAACTCAATCCAGTAATCGCGAATAGATGGAGATAGCCAGTCTTTAAATTCAAATGGATGCTGCGCCAGCGTTTCACGCTTTTGCTTAAGAAAATCGACTACTTTCATGGAACATGACCTTATTAAAATGCTGTCTCAAGTCTTTTTGAGGCGTCATATTGTAACGATTATCGACTCTAAAAAAAATTAAAATGTGTTACCGATCCCACTTTTCAGCTCATCGGATGAGTTAAATTTCATTTAAATCATAAAGATAAAAAATTTAAAAAATTAGTATAATTCATCTATTTATCCGCTGAAATGACGTTTATGAGATTTACTATCATTGCGGTGGCGAATGTTTCACCAGCCCATGAGTGCTATATCAAGATTTATGACTGTTTCTGCAATGACAAATTTGCGTATTTTATCAAAGAATACTCAAGCTTTTAGTGAAGCTTAGCTTGCTTTACCAATTCTAGATTAGGAATGCTATTTGTCGAGAAGGAATACCTTTGAGCTGTATTTGGATACGAATTTTCACAGTGATATCACATAATATCAGCCGAAATTGTGACCGAGATAAGTTTGAAATTTCAAACTAATCTTAATAAGTATTAATCAGGTTAGGTTGGTGTGCCGTGGAAGACAAACGGTACGGTAAAGAAACCGGGGCAGTTATGCTGGCTAGTCCATTAACACGGGTTTACTCTTCGATGCTTGCTGGTTTGTTCATGTTGGTGATTTCATTGGTGCTGCTGACCCATGCATTTGCAGCACCGAATGATGAGATTGCCTATGAATTGAGTGCATCCGTAAGAGAGGCGGTGAAAAAAGAGATCCCTGGCGCGGCATTAGCTGTGATTATTGATGGCCGCATTCGGTTACTACGAGGGTATGGTGTGACTCGAGCCGGAGGCAAAGAACGAGTGACTTCAGGTACGGTATTCCCTCTGGCATCAATATCAAAAACATTTGCTTCTGCGGCGACGGCCGTTCTGGTTGAGCAAGGGGTGCTAGATTGGGATACACATGTTGTTCCTTATCTTGATAGCATTGAATTCAGTGATCCTGCACAAGGGAAAGATGTCACGTTAAGACATGTGCTGTCTCATACCACGGGATTGGTACCACAAGCTTATTCTGATTTATTAGAACAAAATATCAGCTACTCGAAGATATTGCGGATGCTAAACCGTGTTGATTTCGTGTGCGCGCCAGGGCGATGCTATGGCTACCAGAATGTGATTTATAACCTTAGTGCCGATATGCTGAGGCTAGCATCTGGACATGACTATTCCACCTTCGTGAAAGAGCAGTTGTTTATCCCGCTAAAGATGGAGCATGCTTCGATAGGGCTAAAGGCATTTAAGGCGAATAGCAATAAAGTTGCGCCTCATGTCAAAGTGAAATCTGGCTGGGCGGCTGTTAAAATGCAACCTTCTTACTATCGTGTACCTGCCGCTGCAGGCGTGAATGCGAGCGCGCAAGATCTAGTGAAATGGATGTTGGCACATTTGGGTCATAATCCATCGGTACTCAAATTGTCTTCTCTGGAGATCATGCATAAACCGCATATCAGAGCTAACCAGTACCGATATCGCGCCAAGTTAAGTAATGTCTATTACGGGCTAGGGTGGCGTACATTTGATTACCAGGGCATAAGTGGCTTTGTGCACCATGGTGGCTGGGTAACAGGTATCCGCACGGAAATGTTGTTTAATACGGTAACCCAGACTGGCATGGTGTTTTTGACCAACTGTGAAAGCAAGTTTGCCCGAGAAATCGTACTCGAATTTCTTAAACTCTATAAACAGTACATCAAGTAATACCAATTGGTATGATTTTGCGTTTATTGCCAGATCTTAGCTTGGTTTTACACTGAGTGTGAACATAAGGTATTATCTATTCGCATTCATCAAATGATGAATCATTAACAATAAGTGATGAGGAGTAATCCATGGCTAAGAAACGCAAGCAAAGCCAGATTGATCAAGCTATAGAGCTTGATGTAACCGCCCAAACTACCGAGTTTGGCCGCGGCACGATTCGAGACAACGCGTTAAAAGCTGTTGTGACCAGTAAATTATTCACGACGCGTGTTGTTAAAGCGAAGAAAGGCAAGGGTAGTTTCCAGCGCAAAGAGAAATATTCAGGACGAGAGTCCTATTCAATGGCGGCTTAATCAAGTTGTGATTGAATAGGTTTTTTATCCTATAGCAGTAGTTTCCGTAGTTTCAGTAGCTAGGTGTGATGATATTTTTGTGAGAATATTATCAATAGGCTCCGGCTTACCAATGCCATATCCCTGAGCAAAATCTACCCCAATCGTTTTTAACTGATCTTTTATCGCATCGTTTTCGACAAATTCAGCAATCGTTTTCATGCCCATAACGTGGCCTATTTCATTGATCGATTTAACCATTGCACCGTCAATCTTGTTATTTAAAATATCTTTGACAAAAAGACCATCAATTTTAAGCGTACTGACTGATAAGTTTTTAAGATAGGCAAATGATGATAAGCCACTGCCAAAATCATCTAAGGCAAACTGGCAACCAAATTCGCGCAATATATTTATAAACAAGGTTGCATCACGCAGGTTGCTAATCGCGGCTGTTTCCGTTATTTCAAATTTAATCTTGCTAGGGGGCAGATCATTGCTTTTAATCTGTTGCATGATATGACGCAGTAAATCGTTATCACCTAACGATGCGCCTGACAGATTGATCGTGAGGTGATCTAAATCATCAAGTTGAGACAGATGTTTTTTCAACCATGAAAAAGTGTGATCGACGACCCAACGGTCAATCGGCTGAGATAAGTTATAGCGCTCTGCGGCAGGCAAAAAGGCTCCGGGAGGAATAATGTCACCATTTTTAGTCCGTAGGCGTAGTAGTACTTCGTAAATGAGCTTATGAGGTACATCTGACAGAGATACAATGGGTTGTGCATAGAGTTCAAACCGGTTTTCGTTTAAAGCGTCTTTTATCTCATTAACCCAGCGGAATTCTCCATCTCGTTTTGCGAGTAGTGCATCATCAGAGTGGTAGGTATGGATTCTATTGCGGCCTAAATCTTTGGCGGCATAACAAGCTGAATCAGCATGGATCAGTACTTCCGTGATATTCCCTGAGGTCTTGCTGATTTGAGTTAAACCAATGCTGACTCCAATGCTGAATGAATTCTTCATCCACATGAACTGAAATTTCTTAACTAAATTTAGTAGGGTATTAGCCGTTTTCTCAGCTTGTTCGAGGTTACAATTCTCCAATAGAATAGCAAATTCATCACCACCTATTCTTGCTAAAGTGTCTTGTGATTGTATGGTTTTGTTTAATAACAAACTTAATTGGCGTAGTAATTCATCACCAGCGACATGGCCGCAAGTATCGTTAATGATTTTAAACTGATCGAGATCTAAGAAACATAAAGCATGGGTAGAATTGTTTTGCTGTGCATCATCAACAAGCAGGGCAAGCCTATTTTCAAATTCGTATCGATTGATCAACCCTGTAAGCATGTCGTGTGTAGCTTGATAGGATATTTTCTGCGACGCCATTCTTACTTCAGTGACATCTTCTTGAATTCCGATGAAATGAGTAATAATACCGTTATCATTTGTAATAGGCACAATGCTAACTTGAGCCCAAAATAATTCGCCATTTTTCTTGCGGTTATGTAATTCGCCGCACCATTCATGGCCTGATAGTATTGTCGACCATAATTTTTCATAAACAGTACGCTTGGTTTCTCCAGAATTTAAAATGTTAGTTTTTTTACCGATGACTTCAGCCGACGAATAACCAATCATTTGAGAAAACTTGGGATTTACATACTCAATAATGCCATCAGTATTCGTAATGAGAATGCCGTTAGGACTATACTCGACGACCATCGATAGCTTTTTAAGGTTATCAGTGCTCTGCTGTTTATCAGTAGTATCATCATAAACGCCAACACCGCCTTCTATTTCACCGTTGCTTGAATATAGAGGAACAAAATCTGCGTGAAGATACATAAATTTATTACCGGTAACTGACGTGTAGGCACCGTTAAAAGAACTGATATTTCCTGCTAAGGATTGGCGAACGGATTCCAGCATTTCTGGGTCTTTAAGGTGTGTGAGCATATTAAAACCAATCAGCGTATCTCTTTTTGCGCCGATAATATTCTCAAAACGTCTGTTGGTTTTTATTAATTCACCATGACTGTCATAGTGAAAAATACCAGCGGGAGAATGCTCAACAATTGAATTCAGTTTAGCTTTACTTTGAACCAGTTCGGATGTTCGCTGTTCTATTCTTCGTTCCAGACTTCTGGCCAGACGGCGAGATTCTGAGGTAAGCACGATAAGAAGAGGATACACCAACAGTAAGAATAACGCTGAAATTGCAAGCGTCAGGTAAAGGTTTTTGCTTAGAAGTGCTTCAATATGATCTATTGGAAGATCGGCTCCGGCAATATAAACCGTTCCATCTTCAGCATAGAGCGGAATAAAAATGCTACGAAAACGTCCCCACTTATCAGTATATTCAAGAAAGCTTGTCTCACCGCTGCTTAATACTTGATAGACCAGTGGATCAACATCGTTATAGTGATCGAAAAAAGAAGTCAGATCCACATTGCTTTCTAGTTCTTGGTCGGATGCACTTGAAGACGTAAAGAATATTCTCTCATCCTGCAATATCAGAGTATAAATGTAAGCGATTGCACTGCTACGTGTATATTCCGATAATTTCAAGGTGATTTCTAAGTTCTGTTGCGCTGACAGGTCATCTTTAGCTATTGCTTTGTTATGCAAATTGTTTGGTAATAGTAACGGGATGGTAAGCGCAGCACTTTCAAGCTGCTGATCCAGGGCAGAATAAAGTTGTTTTTTATCTTGGTAGTAACTGAATGCAGCAAAAACAATAATCCAGGTCACGTAAAGAGCTAGGGCAAAGTAAATTCGCTTAATATTTTTTAGATGCTGCATTTAGGAAATGTGTCAAATTGATTATAGAAGATGAATTTTGCCTCCCTTGTGATTGAATTGCAATTAAAAAGTACAATTTATGGTCAGATCTATGCGTCAATAGGGTGGTTGATTGAAAGCAGAAATGTGCACTGTATTTCCATTGGTTGGTGTTAAGTATTGCAAGGTTATGGTCTGATTTATCATTAATGCTGCAAGTTATTGATAGTAACAGGGCTTGTGACAGGAATTCTATTGCTGGCAGTAGAATATATTCTTAGTAAGTGAGGCCAGACCCAGTCAACATGGGCAGAGCTATAAATAGCCATGGAAAACTACTTGCTAGGCATTGTGTATTGGCTGAGGGTGTTATTGTCATGAAAATAAACGAAAAAGTGCGACTAAGTAAGACAAGTTAAGTTTGCCTTACACACAATTACCGCATCGTTACGTTACGTTACGTTATGTTACATCCAGTGTGATGGTCTACTCGTAAATATCAAAATTGGTATCGTAAGATACTCCCCGTTGAAACAAAAAGTTTATAACGCAATTAATAAACGATTCTAAATAAAAGCAGGGACAAGAATGAAGGAGACTTGCTCACTTCTCTTGATCTGCTGCGAAGACAAACACACGGCACCACGGTTATTTATTAAGTAATCAATAAACGATGCCCTGGTAAGACTAGGGCTCAAAAATTTATGTTCATAATGAATGGGGGTTCAAATGAACTTTTTCAGTACGATGCAAAAAATGGGGCGTAGCCTCATGCTTCCTGTAGCATGTATGCCAGCAGCTGGTATTCTACTCGGGATTGGTGGTAACTCAGAAGTTGCAAAATTCTTACCTGACATTGTAGCGCAAATCATGACCGAGGCCGGTCTGGGTGTGTTTGCAAACATGGCCTTGCTATTTGCTATCGGTGTTGCTCTTGGTTTCACGAAAAACGATGGCGTTGCAGCACTTGCTGCGACTCTTGGTTACCTAACGATGACACGTGTATTGGGTGTTGTTGCTGAAGGTACCGATACCGGTGTATTCGGTGGTGTTATCATGGGTTTGGTAGCCGCACAGCTGTTTAATAAATATCATTCTATTCAGCTACCAACTTACCTTGGCTTCTTTGGCGGTAAACGCTTCGTTCCAATCGTTACTTCACTAGCGGCGTGTGTTGTTGCTGCAGTGCTGGCTATTATTTGGCAACCAATTGGTGCAGGTATTGCTACATTCTCTGAGTGGGCAGCTTACCAGTCTCCAGAAGTGGCATTCGGTATCTACGGTATTGTTGAGCGCTCTCTAATTCCTTTCGGTTTACACCATATCTGGAACGCACCATTCTTCTATGAAGTCGGTGAATTCACAACTGCTGCTGGCGAAGTTGTTAAAGGTGAAATCCCACGCTATCTTGCTGGTGACCCAACTGCTGGTAACTTGGCTGGTGGCTACATGTTCAAGATGTTCGGCTTGCCTGCTGCTTGTCTTGCAATGTTCGTTACTGCTAAGAAAGAAAACAAACTGAAAGTTGCTTCAATTCTAGGTTCTGCGGCACTGACTTCGTTCTTAACCGGTATTACTGAACCAATCGAGTTTGCGTTCCTATTCGTTGCTCCTGTACTTTACGTTGCTCACGCACTACTAGCAGGTTCTGCATTCGTAGTGATGATTATGCTGGGTATTAAGCACGGTACTACTTTCAGCCACGGTCTGTTTGACTTCACTCTACTATTCGGTCAGTCAACAAACGGTTGGTTACTGCCAGTAATCGGTGTTATCTACGCAGTTATTTACTTCTTAGTATTCGTTACGCTAATCAAGGCTCTGAACCTGAAGACTCTTGGCCGTGAAGACGAAGAAGAAACAAAAGTTGCAGTAAACACGTCAGCTGACGGTCTGGCTAAAGACATCACTGATGCATTCGGTGGTAAAGCGAACATTAAAGATTTAGAAGCTTGTATCACACGTCTACGTGTTACTGTTCACAACAGCGCGAAGGTTGATACTGACCGTTTGAAAGCACTTGGTGCTGCTGGTGTGTTCGTTAAAGGCGACAACTTCCAGGCTGTATTCGGTACTCACTCCGAAATCATCAAAGGTCAAATGGAAGTACTAGCATAATAAAAGTCTGATTAAGACTAGACTAAGCCCGAACTTTTGTTCGGGCTTTTTTTGTTTTATCACTATCGGTTAGTAGTTGGTTCTGTCGCAAATTCTCCCCTAAGTAATCCTTCCCGAACTCAACAAATTCAGAAAAACCTGATATTAGATTCTGATCATGCTGAATCACTGTTGGTGATAACCATTCCAATAGCATGAAGTGCCTGTGAAGAAAGAGCCCGGCTTTTAAAGGGGGAATTATCGAATGAATCCGGTATATATAGCCAGTTAGGGGGGATCTTACCGAAGATGCTTACCGGGAATATGTGGCTTTTCAGCCGAGAGGTGGGCCTCTGTTTTGCATTGCCAATACAATGTGGTTACAGCGTACGTTATTCTGGCCAAGCCCAAACGGCTAGCGGGATCAGAGGCTTATTTTTTAAGGGCAAAACAAAAGCCGGTATGTTTGACTGGCTTCTAACTCGCATACCAGAGATGCTTTGTCTGAGTTCAAAAGATGCTGCTTTACTATTTCCAGGTATTTCGACTCTGTAATTTGTACTTTTTTATCTTCACCAACCCAGAAATTCACTTCCACATAACCATCAGGAATATGCCGACCATCGACTTCTCTATCGTATTCATCCAAGTCAGATGAGTATGTAACACCATAGTAACCATCATTACCGCAGAAGCCATGGCGAGCAATGGCATATTCAACCAGCTCTTCATTGTCAGGCCAATGATTCAAAAAGACGTGCTTTACGATTTCTTCTGTAGCTGCAGCGGACGATAACTCTGATTTTTGCAGTTCAAACCACTGGCTAAATTCTTGTGCCTTTTTAATGAGCTTGTGGTTATCTTCGCAACCACGGAAGCGCAATTCCATCATCATAGAATCTAAAAGATCTTTGGTATCAGACAGCCTTTCAATCCACTCATCAATATCTTTAATTATTTTGCTCATAACGTCATCTTTTCGTGTTTATCTTAGAAATATATAAGTCAAAGTTTCTTAATATTCAAAATATATTCACCACCAACCTCAGAGCTAATTTTAAATGGCTCACTATTTCTTGAAAAATCAATGTATGTGTAGTCTCGGCTAGTATCCTCTTGATAATGGAGAATATGTGACGGCGCACATCCAGTTAAAAAAATGCCAGCAAGTAGTAAGCAGAGGGCTTTTCCCCTGATACATCCAATGAACGAGTTTAGCTTGATATCATCAGGCAGAAGTGACATTTTCCTTAAGCGTTTTGTTAGTCTTTTCATCTGATTGTTGTTTTTTAACATGTAAAGCACAATCGTTCAACATCTCACAAGTCATGTTCTTAAGCGATTGATTCTAAATTATCTAAGCACGTTTCTAAATCTCTGTCAGGAAAGGTACACCAGTTAATTGAATGAGAATTGAGACAGTGGTCATATTTAGGCGCTGATAATAGGAATTTGTTGATCGATTGACTTTGAAAACCATACAAGCTGCTGAATTTAGCTACACTTTTAGCATGCTTGTTATAACAGTCAATCACAGCTGTAAGGATACGTGCTATGCAGGTCGACTCAGAAACCACATCCGGTCGTGAGCCGGAGCAAACAGCACAATCAGTATTGAATGTCATTAATGAATTGGTTAAAGAACTACGGCAAGGGCAGGAGCTTCCTGAGCCGGTTCAGCTCGATTGTGATTTTGATCGTGATTTGGGTTTTGACAGCCTTGCTCGTGCTGAGTTGATCCAACGTATCGAGCAGCAGTTTAAGGTAAACCTGCCCGATGAGACGCTGGCCGTGATAGAAACGCCGCGGGATTTATTACGGGAACTGCTACACGCAGAGACTCAGGACATCGGTTTAGTTTCTGAACAAACTATCCGACAGATAAAGCTAGGGATTGTCGAATCTGCGCCTGAACATGTGGAAACTCTTCAACAAGTTCTTGACTGGCATGTCAAGGCGCATCCTGACCGTCCGCATCTTTATGTTTATCAGAATGCCGATCAGCTAACCGAGATCAGCTATCGGGCATTGCGGGATGAGGCACTGCGAATTGCATCCGGGCTGGTGAAGCAAGATGTCGAACCTGGTCAGTGTGTAGCCATTATGCTGCCAACCAGCAATGATTATTTTTACAGTTTTTTCGGGATACTGTTTGCCAGAGCCATTCCGGTTCCTATCTACCCACCTGCACGGCCTTCACAGATAGAAGATCACTTAATGCGTCATGCCCGTATTATGCAAAATTCTCAGGTGCGTATTTTGATCACTGTCCCGGAAGCCAAACCTCTTTCGCAATTGCTTCGGCTTCAGGTACCTTCTATTCAAGCAGTGGTCACGGTTGATGAGTTAAGGCAACTCCCTGAACCGCTCTCAACGGGTGAGGCTAAGAGCACGGATATTGCTTTTTTACAATATACTTCGGGCAGTACCGGAAACCCCAAAGGGGTAGCTCTAACGCATGCTAACCTGCTTGCTAATGTTCGGGCGATGGGCAAAGTGGTGCGTGCCGATTCGAGCGATGTTTTTGTCAGTTGGCTACCGGTATACCACGACATGGGGCTGATCGGTACCTGGTTCGGTAGCCTTTATCACGCCATGCCCTTGGTGATCATGTCGCCCTTGCTGTTTTTGTCAAAACCTCAGCGCTGGTTGTGGGCGATACATCACCATCGCGGTACTTTGTCACCAGCCCCCAATTTTGCATATGAGTTATGTATCAACAAAATCAACGATGCTGAGCTTGAGGGGTTAGATCTCAGCAGCTGGCGGCTGTCATGGAATGGTGCTGAACCGGTTAGCCCCAGTACGATACGTCGCTTTGCTGAGCGATTTGAAAAATATGGCTTTCACCCTGAAACCATGTCACCGGTTTATGGATTGGCAGAATGCTCGGTTGGTTTGACTTTCCCGACCAGCGTACGTCTTCCCATGATTG
Source organism: Photobacterium sagamiensis (assembly GCF_050337085.1). Lineage (NCBI taxonomy): Bacteria > Pseudomonadati > Pseudomonadota > Gammaproteobacteria > Vibrionales > Vibrionaceae > Photobacterium > Photobacterium sagamiensis. Next base: position 243,519 of record NZ_JAKJSP010000013.1, read on the forward strand.
ATCGTATCAGACGTGAGCCAATGGAGCGTTTTGGCCGGGCGATTCCGGCAGCAGCCGATGAGACTAATGTTATACAGGTAGTGGGCTTAGGTCAGCCGCTGCCGGGGCACCAGATCCGTATTGTTGACGAATTTGGCCGAGAGCTACCGGAGCGGGAAGAAGGAGGGCTGGAGTTTAAAGGGCCTTCTGCTACCCAGGGGTATTACCGGGATCAGGAAAAGACGCAACAGTTGTTTCATGGGGAATGGCTGGATACCGGTGACCGCGCCTATCTGGTCGGTGGTGAGCTGTTTATCACCGGACGGAGCAAAGATATTATTATCCGTGCGGGTCGAAACATCTATCCCCATGAGCTGGAAGAAGCCGTATGCAATATTTCCGGGATCCGAAAAGGCTGCGTTGCGGTATTTGCCAGTCATGATAGTAAGTCCGGCACCGAACGGTTGATTGTATTAGCAGAAACGCGTGAAACCGACAAAGCGCAGCAACAGCGGCTTCAGCAGGAGGTAAACAATCTTTCTCTGGATTTGCTGGGTAGCCCCCCAGATGAAGTGGTGATCGCACCACCTCATGCCGTCCCTAAAACATCCAGTGGGAAAATTCGCCACGCAGCATGTAAAGATCTCTATGAGCAAGACAAACTGGATGCCCGGCAACGTGCCGTGTGGTGGCAGACGCTTCGCTTGATGACGGCAGGAATAAAGCCTCAGCTGAGACGTTACTGGCGAATAGTTTCAGATTTTAGTTATGCAGCTTACATGTGGCTGGTTATGGCCGTCATTGCGTCATGTGTATGGTGCCTCGTTGCGATCATCCCCAATAAGCGCTGGTGCTGGTCGGTTACCCGACTTGGTGTTCGTTTACTGATCTGGTTTACGGGAACTAAGGTAACGTTTAAGGGACAGGAAAACCGGCCTGACGATACCACCCCCTGTATCTTAGTTGCTAACCATTCCAGTTACCTTGATGGGATGATAATGGCGCTGGTAGCCTCGTCAAAATGTAATTTTGTTGCCAAGGCGGAGCTATTGAAAAATCCTTTCGCCCGCATTTTTCTATCCAAGTTGGATACGGAATTTGTTGAGCGTTTTGATATGCAAAAGGGTGTGACTGATGCCCGGCGGATAGCAGCCAATGCCAGGGACAACCGCTCCCTGTTCTTTTTCCCCGAAGGAACCTTATATCGAATGCCCGGCCTTCACGAATTTCATATGGGGGCGTTTATTGCTGCGGTCGATGGTGGTCTGCCTGTCGTGCCAATCACTCTTTGTGGTACACGTTCAAAGCTGCGAGGTAAGTCTCTGTTTCCCAGGCGAGGAGATATCAGCGTGACGATTGGTAAACCGCTGACACCGGAAGGGACCGACTGGAATGCTGCCCTTAACCTAAGGGATCAGGCCAGAGCGGAAATTCTGAGCCATTGTGGTGAGCCCGATCTGGCACATACACCAAAGTAAGAGCAATCAGAGATGAGCAAAATTATTTACGTAATGAGGTATTTTGAGAGCGAGATCATCAACTATTGAACCCTTGTGTGTTAGGTTGCATATTCTTGTAAGGTATTCTCTGTTTTTATTACTTTATGATTCTGTATCAAAGTAGCAAATAAAAAGGATAATCATGGCGATAAAGAAAACGTATAAAGTTATTGGTAATGATTGTTGTGATATCACATTCAGCATTTCTCTAACTTTTCTGCAAGTTAGGTTTTCAGGTGTTGCGGTAGAAACGAGAGCTCCTTTAGATAAAATTACATTCACGACTCATCCAGCATTAACAGATGCTGTGAATGTGCATTATTCGAATGGTTATGATGTCAGTGTTTTTTGGACTATCGCTATAGCGAAAGAAGATGCAAGAGAACTTCAATCTATAATTGATAACTCCAAAAAAGAGCTGAATAAGTTCAGAAATACACGCAACTTTAGTAAAAAGAAATTAACGGAAACGCTGACATAAAGAACAAAAACTATCGGTTAGTGTGTATGGCGTTGTTGATCAAATCAGTTTCTAAGCGGATCTAGTTCTAATTAGCCGCATGCTATGCAATAGCTTTTCTTTCAGGCATACCTAGTCTTATGACTTTGTTTATAGCTTTTACATTGGCTAGGGCTTCGCCAACTTGACCGTTGTAACTACGG